>JAYEPK010000225.1:0-4242 GCA_034723935.1 Thermoplasmatota archaeon | reverse complement strand
CCTCGGGAATGACCTCGGACCTTGCCGATATAGAGATAAGAGCTGAAGGTGATCTCGGTTCGCTCCCGGTCATTATTGCAATAGCGATCATTGTGATACTGGTACTTGTCGCTGTGCTGATCATCATGATCCGGAAGAAGAGACCAAGGGTCACTGACGAGTTCTATATTATCGATGAACCGCCTCCCGAAAATACTGATGATCCGGAAGAAGTAGAGTTCGAGATAGAGTTTTTCGATGGTAGAACGAACTACTACCAGCTGCTCGATCTGGAGGATAATGCAACCGGTCCCGAGATAAAGAGGGCCTACCGCAAGCTTGCATCTCTCTATCATCCCGATAGAATGGCCGCAAGGGGAGAGGAGATGGAACTCGATGAGGTAGCGGACCTGATGAGGGATATCAACGAGGCAAAGTCGGTCCTCCTGGACCCGCTCAGACGTCAGGTGTACGATATGAGCCTTCTCGAACAGGAGATGTAGGTCTTTCCCTGGTTTTCTCCCGGGAACATTTATTACGTGCTCGGGTCTTGCCATTGTTCAATGCGTAGAGTCCATGCTATGGCAGTTGTTCTTCTCCTTCTTGTATCCACAATGGTCCTGTTCATTCCAGGCAGATCGGAGGCATCCGGGGAGAGATCCTCACAGACCAGGGAAGAGATATCTCCCTTTGCGATCGATGGTGATGTTGACCTTATCACGAAGAGGGACCAGTTCGGATGGACAGGGAACGGTGCCGAGCAGGATCCCGTTGTGATAACGGACCTTGAGATCGATGCACAGGGAGGAAAATACTGTCTGAATATCTCCAATGTCTCCTATCATTTCATTGTTCGGAACTGTACCCTTGAAGGTGCATCGTATTTCAGATCCGGAGGAAGTTGGCTCGATAATGGGAAGTCCCTTTGCCTTTTCAACTGCGAGAACGGAACGGTCTCGTTCAACAGGTTCACTTCAAGCATGTTCGGTGTTCTGATAAACAACTGCAGAAGGATCACCATAACGGATAACCGGATCTACTCGAATATTTTTAATGGCGTAGATATCAACTACTCTCCGGACTGCTCTATTGAAAACAACAGCATCCATGATCAAGATATAGGGATCAGGATCGATCATTCTTCCAGCACAGAAGCAGGGTCCAACAACATATGGGACTGTTTTACCGGGATCATCCTGTGGGGGAGCCCCGGTTCCATGATCTCTGATAACAAAATAGGGGAGCAGAAGCTAGTCTACGGAATGTCCCTGCGCAACTCAGAAGGGACGACCTGTCAGGGTAATGATGTGAGATACTGTGATATTGGTGTCCTGTTGAACAAGATGGATAACATCTCCATTTCGGGAAATTACATTCACGAGAGCGGTATCCCACTTCACATGGTAAAGGTACCAGGCGGAAGGATGTTCGACAATTTCCTGTACGAGAACCGGCAGCCGATCTACATGAACTATTCAACGGACCCATCGGAGAGCAAGGGACTTTGGATATGGAACAATACCTTTTCCAGGAACAACGGAGCCGACCTCATCTACGACAAGGACCATATACAGGCCTCGGACACGGGACATGAAGTGAAATTCTTCTCTCCAGTTCTTAATACGGGAAACCACTGGACCGATTGGACAGAACCGGATGATAACGAAGATGGGATAGTAGACAATGACTATTCGATCGACGACGGCATGAACGTTGATCCTTTTCCCCTGGTCAGCTCCCCTGTAACCCTTGCGGGCCCTCCCGATGATCTCAGGGCCATTGTCCGCACAGACGATATCAGATTGACCTGGACCTCACCGGAGACCAATTACGACCTGGACATCGAGGACTACCGGATCCAAAGGCAGGTCGATACCGGATCTACTCGTTACCACTCGATCGCCACCACACCCGTTTCCTATTTCACCGATTCCGAAGTGGTCCCGGGCTATACCTATTCATACAGGGTCCTTGCGCTGACCGAGGGCGGAAAGGGCGAATTGTCCTGCGAGGTCAAGGTCACCTTCGATGATACGGAACCAATTGTTAGGATCACCTACCCCATCAGGGATGAGACATACAACTCCTCATCATTGGACCTGTCATGGGATATTACTGAACCGGAGACCGATATCATCCTTACCGAGATAATCATAGATGGATCGGACCCGATCGATGTCGGGACCGACCTGCATTATCCGATCGAACTCGAGCTGCCCGGTTATCATTCGTTCTCTGTCACCGTCAAGAACGAGGTCGGTCTGCACTCGACCGATAAAGTGAACATCATATTCGATCCGGACCTCCCGACGATCTCGCTAATGGACCCTGAAAGGAGCTACACGAACCAGGATTCTCTGATGGTCCAGTGGACCATGTCCGATGATACCTCGGGAATAGATTCTGTCTGGCTCAGGATCAATGATGGTAAATGGGACAAGAAGGAAAAGATCACGCAGTTCCATCTCCCGCTGGATCGTGAAGGAACGGCCACATTGGATGTGACGGTGTATGATCATTCTGGAAACTCGGCCACGGTAAGAAAAGAGGTCATTGTTGACAGGACCAAACCGCATGTCACCATCGTTCACCCTGGAATGGACCAGTATCTGAACACCTCTACCTTCACCGTCGAATTCGAGGCCGTGGACCATCTCTCTGGTCTTTCCGATCTGGAAGTCAAGATGGACAGCCTTGCACCCATTGTTGCTGATGAGACGGGAGAGGTGACCTTTGGCAGTATAACAGATGGAAAGCATCAGATCTCTGTTCATGTTTCGGACCTTGCGGGGAATGTCCAGGTGGAGAGGGTGGATATCACCGTGGATACGACCGAACCATACGTCGTCCAGTATTCTCCTCAGGGGAGCGGTATCCCTGTTGATGATGATATCTGGATAACCCTTTCGGAGAGCATCCGGCCATCGACCGCAAGGATACTTGTGGACGGTGTTGAGGTTGAAACGATTTTCTCGGGATCCCAGCTGTCCTTTTCTCCCATCGGACCCATGCAATACGCAAGGATGTATCAGGTTTCTCTGGAGGGGCATGATCTCGCAGGGAATCCAGTGAGGGAAAATTCCTGGAATTTTACCACCACCGATATCGGGTTCGTGACAGGGTTCGTGGTGGGGCCCAATGGACTTCCCGTAGCGAACCAGATCGTAAACCTGCAGGGGCTCGTTACCCAGAGGACCGATTCCCACGGCAGGTTCAACATCTCCTACAATATGGGGAGCTTTGAGCTGAACATATCAAGGGCAGGTTGCAACCTGTTCAACACAACTCTGGAGATCGAACCTGGGAGGGTATTGGACATAGGGACCATCTATCTTGAGCCGCTACCGGGATCGGACGACGTGAGTAAAAAGCCCCTCGTGCTTGCCATTGCAGCCACGATCATTGTATCACTTCTCCTTGTCTTCCTGATAATACTCTTCTTCTTTCGCAGGTATCAGGATAGACATTCCATCTCCGAGGAGGACAGGGAGCAGATGCTCGAGATACTGAGACATTTCGATCTCACGAAGAGGATAAACGAGGTGGATGCATACGAGACCCTTGGAGTGGATAGGAACGCCACATCAAAAACGATCAAGAAGGCCTACAGGAAGCTGGCGGTGAAGTACCATCCCGACAGAGCGATGCACCATATTGACTATGATGAGGATAGGTCCCATGAGAAGATGGGCGAGATAAACGCTGCGAAGAACATCCTGCTGGACGATGAGAAGTGGGGCCTGCAGGACAGGATCCTCCGGATAACAGGAAGGTATTGAATATTGTAAAAAGTTCAAACTTCGATAAAACTGCGATGTATCATGGACACATCTGAGCCTTGGAATGCAATCCATGCGTCTTCGGTTAAGGGTTCTGGCTCATTATGAACTAGGTCTTGAGTAAACTCAATTTTTCTCATTCTCTCAGTTTTTCACATGTTTTTATCGTAATAGTGGACACAATGAGAGAAAGTTATAGTTAGAACATTGCAATATTATTGCAATGAGGGGTTCACTTGGAAACAAAACAAAAACATAACAAACCCATGGACATCCACATGGAAGGATACGAGGTAGTTGAGAAGACCGCTAAACAGTGCTCAACTTCTGCAAGGGTTCTGGTTCCTAAAAGCGGGATAGGAAAACATCATTGATATTGTGGGAAAAAAGGTTCAAGATGTATTGCCAAAGCTGAAACGAAAAGATCTTGATGTCATGGTGGAGATAGGATTCAAACGCCGGAAATACAAAGGAAAACAACGAC
>JAYEPK010000224.1:0-4249 GCA_034723935.1 Thermoplasmatota archaeon | reverse complement strand
AGGGTACTTTGCATATTCAATCCGGAAGCAGGAAGGGGCAGGTTCAAGATAGGTCCGAAGGATTTGGAGAAGATGTTCAGGGAAGCTGCTGAAAAGGAGAACATCGATCTGGAACTTGAGATGCTCTCGACCAACATGTCCGGGGATGCGGAAGATCTTGCAAGGGAGCATTTCGATGATGACGTGGATGTGATCGCAGCCTGCGGCGGGGACGGGACGGTCTACGAAGCCATAAATGGAATGGCCGGGAGCGGGAAGGCCATGGGAATAGTTCCGCTCGGTTCGGGCAACGATACGATAGTTTCAATTACAGGCTCTTCAAGGACCAGAGAGGACTGCGTCAAGGATATAATCAGGGGAAAGAAGAATCCGATCGACATCGGGAGGCTGAACGACCGTTACTTCATGAACGTGGTCGGAATTGGCATGGATGCGGCGATCAACCATGAAGTTGCCAACCGCCGTAATATGGTAAAGAGGTTCGGTCCCACCGTTCAGTACATGTTCTGCACCTTCAAGGTGATACCGAGATGGAAGGATATGGACATGGTGATATCCGAGAACGGAAAGGAGCCGTACAGGAAGAAGGTCAAGATGCTGACCATAGGGAACGGAACGACATGCGGAGGCGGGTTCAAGCTGACACCAAAGGCGAAGATGGACGATGGAAAGCTTGATCTCTCTCTGATAAAGGGAGCGGGTGTCTTGAAGACAATGGTCAATGTTCCCAAAGCGTTCAAGGGAGATCATCTGAAGGTCAAGGGTATGACCGAGTACAGGCAGGTTACATCGATAAGGGCAACGACGGTGGATAACAGAGAACTTCCGTTCCATATCGATGGAGAGAAGGGTTTTGCAAAGACGTTCGATCTCGAGATCGTTCAGGAAAAAATGTGGACGGTTCATCCATTACAATGATCATTGTCCCGGGGATTACCCTGTTACCAATATTATTATGAACATTGTCAAATATCTCCTCTTCTGCAAGAATGTGATCCGGGGGTTAAAAAAATGAGAATTTACATTGGTCCGATGATCGTAATCCTTCTGCTAGCCGTATCGTTTTCAGTGATCCATCCGTTGGACGGTGAGCCAACAAGGGGTATTACAGGAAAAAGCTACAGCTCGTCCGGTCTTCCCCAGTCCGCTTCCTTTTCCACCGTCGAGGTCTTTGACCATGATGATGACGGAAAGGATGAGATATACCTGGGTGGAGCGGGAAGAGGCAGTCCGAAGATACAGGGGATCCAGGCTTACGAGTACAATCCCTCCACCAAAGCCTGGTCAGCATATGGATCCGGTCTTCCTGGGACCTCCTCCGGTGATTATTATGGTGCCCTGGGACTCGGAGATGTCAACAAGGACGGCAACATGGACATCGTTGCTCCATGTCCCACACAATGGTATTCCTCTTCGACAAAGAAGGTGGAGATATTCACTTCAAATTCGCAAGGAGCATTTACACTTGCACACACCTTCTCACCTGAACAATCAACGAACGAGGCGGAGATCGCAGATATCGATGGGGACGGTTCAATGGATATCGCCTATTCAACATACAAGGGGGTCGAGGTCCAGTTCGGATCGGGATCGGCGACATCATGGACAAAATCATCTCCTTCGGCTGCGGGAAACGAGATAGACGGGATCGCACTCGGTGATCTGAACAATGACGGTCTAATGGAGATCGTTGCTACTCCGTATTTCAGCTCCACTGCCATCCGCCTTTATGTGCAGGGGGCCTCAAGGTCCTGGACCGAGATAACGTTCAAGGATGCGAACTCCGAGGCGTTCGGGATCAAGATCGCGGATCTCAACAATGACGGATACAATGATGTCGTCTACGGGGACAGAAATGATAATATCTATGTATGGTGTGGGAACGGGGGAGGGTCAACGGGAGGGACCGCCTTCTCCTGGACAGACAACAGCTCCGGTCTGCCGACCGATTTCAGTGATCCACAGCAGGTAGAACTGGGAGATGTTAATGAAGATGGAAAACTGGATATCATTGCATCGGCGAACGGCAAGAACTACTCGCGTATATTCCTGAACAATCAACCAAATGCCTGGACCGAGATGTTCTCCTCGAGCCGCCTTTATCTGGGGAGCGGTGCGGACGGATACGGAGCGAACTTCGGCGACTGGGACGGGGATGGTCACCTGGATGCCGCAGGATGTTCCTGGGGGAACGGTGTCGATGCCTGGATCATTAACCACGACAGCGCACCACCCCCGGAGAACGATCCTCCGATGCCGGATGCGGGAGCGGATCAGGAGATAATGCTCGGAGAGACCGTCAACCTTGATGGAACCGGAAGTTCGGATCCGGAGGATGCTCCATCCGGGGATACCGCAGGTGATATACTCACCTATGACTGGAACGTCACATCTTACCCGACCGGCTCCCTGATCAGGGATGGCTCTCTATCCCCTTCCGATTCCTCTGCCGTGCCTTCCTTCGTTCCGGACAAGGTCGGTACATACGTGCTGACCCTGAGCGTGAAGGATTCAAAGGATAAATGGTCCAACCTGTCCGATGAGGATGAAGTGACAATAATTGTTCATAAACCCAATGATCCTCCCGTTGCGGACGCGGGACCCGACGCATCGGACTTCGTGGGTGAGGAGATATTCCTTGACGGGTCCGACAGCCACGACATCGACGGCGAGATAGAATACCATGAATGGTCCTGCACTTCCCATACCGTGACCATCAATGATCAGGGAACTGCCACGGTCTCTTTCACGCCCGATACGGCTTCGACATACAATTTCAGGCTCAGGGTAAGGGATGACAACGATACATGGTCAGCTTACGATCATGTCAACGTGACCGCGGTGGAGGTAGGACAGAACATACCACCGATCGCGGACGCAGGTCCCAACCAGGAGGTCATGCTCGGTGATACGGTGACCCTTGACGGTTCCATGTCCATGGACAATGATGGTGACATTGTCACCTGGGAGTGGACCTGCACATCTCACACGGTCGAGTTCACGGCTCCGAACAGCTCCTCGCCTATCTTCACGCCGGCAGTGGCAGGGACCTACAGCATATCCCTGAGGGTGAAAGATAACAACGGGAGCTGGTCCTCAACGGATACTGTAGAGATATTCGTGGAGGAGCCCTACTTCAACTCCAGGCCCGTGGCAGATGCCGGGGAGGACATCGAAGTTCATGTCGGCGATCTTGTAACGCTTGACGGACGTGGTTCATCCGATCAGAACGGAGATATCATCTCTTACAACTGGACCTGCACGAGCCACGAGATCACTTTGAACAGTGCCTTGACCGCAAGACCTTCCTTCGTTCCGGATGCTTCCGGAACGTATGTATTCACACTTGCTGTCTCCGATGATGAGGATGCCTGGAGCGTCGAGGATGGAATTACCGTGACGGTCCTTGAGGTTCCGGAAGATTTGACATTCACTATTACACTTGGTCCGTTCCAGTACGATGATGATACTCCGGTCATAGGAGCGGAGGTCGTTCTGACCGTCGGCATGGATACTTTGACCTCCACGACTGACGGGACAGGGAGTGCATCCTTCGCCGATATTCCCGAAGGGGAGCACTCGGCCATGGTGGTGCTTGGAGGGGTAACGGTTATCGCCTCTTTCCCGGTCGAGGTCGAGAACGATGGAGGTATCTACTATCCGGATGGATACGGCAAGGCAGTAAAAGAGGACCCCGTAGTTGACGATGATGATGTGACCCCACCGGAGGACGATGACTCCGATGAGGACGGATCGTCGGCAGGGCTTATAATTGGTGTCATATTTGCAATAACACTTCTCGCCGGGGGGGGTGTCGGTCTGTTCCTCTTCATGAACAGGAAAAAGGAAGAGGAAGAAGAAAAGAAATGCCCCCACTGCGGTGGGGACATGGAATACAGCGAGGACTTCGACAGATCCAAGTGCAGGGAGTGCGGGAGGTACTCCTGAATGAGCAGAGTTCCTTTCTTTTTCTTCTTATTACTTCTTATTCCTCTGCTTTCCGGATCCGGGGATGAGCACAGTGAATACGGGGTGACGGATATCGTGGGGAGCATCAGTTCTCCCCGCTTCAATCATACGGCGAACCTTCTAAATGACGACAGGGTCCTGATAGCGGGGGGGACCGATGATGGTCAGAGGTCCCTGTCCTCGTGCGAGATCTACGACAGCACTGAAAGGAAATGGGAGCTCACATCTCCCATGAACGTGGATCGGCAGAGGCATACCTCCGATCTCCTTTCCGACGGCA
>JAYEPK010000223.1:0-4278 GCA_034723935.1 Thermoplasmatota archaeon | reverse complement strand
GACTATCTTCTGACCTTTCTTACCGTATGTCTTCTCGATGGCCTCTTTGAGAAGTTCGACAGCCTTATCCACAGGAAGTACGTTTGCCAATTTGAAGAAGGCAGTTTGCATTATCATGTTGATACGACCGCCAAGACCAACCTCTTTGGCAATTCTAATTGCATCGATGTTATAGAATTTAACCTTTCTATCTGCAATTATCTTCTTGAGCTTCCCGGGTAGTTTCTCATTCATCTCTTCCGTTTTCCACCGTGAATTGAGAACAAATATCCCACCTTCCTTTATACCTTCAAGGACCTCATATTTGTTGACATAGGAGGTTTGATGGCATGCAATATAATCCGCCACATCGATCAGGTAAGTGGATTTGATAGGGACATCTCCGAACCTTAGATGGCTAACCGTCACACCACCGGATTTCTTGGAATCATATGCAAAATATCCCTGTGCATATTTGTCAGTATTGTCACCAATTATCTTGATCGCATCCTTGTTAGCACCTACAGTACCATCACCCCCAAGTCCCCAGAACTTGCATCTTACGGTCCCCTCGGGCGAGGCATCGATCGGTTCTGTTTCGGAAAGGGATGTGAAGGTCACATCATCCACGATACCAACTGTGAAATGGTTCTTCGGTTCCTCGAAATCAAGGTTCTTGAAAACCCCATTTACCATACTTGGGGTAAGGTCCTTTGAACCGAGACCATATCTACCTCCAACGACCAGTATGTCATTCTTACCTGCATCTCTCAGAACTGATGTGACATCAAGATACATGGGTTCGCCGAATGCGCCGTTCTCCTTTGTCCTGTCAAGAACCGCGATCTTCTTCACGGATGCAGGTAGGGCTGAAAGGAAATGTTTTGCAGAGAATGGTCGATACAACCTTACCATGAGAATACCAACATTGTCCCCATGTTCATTGAGATAGGTAACAGCTTCCTGGGCTGCCTGCGATCCGGACCCCATTATCATTATGATCTTCTCCGCATCCTCGGCACCGAAGTACTGGAAGAGTTCGTATTTTCTTCCGGTAAGTTCTGATACTTTCCTCATCTCTTCTTCAACTATATCCGGAACGGCAAGATAATATTTATTTGCAGCTTCGTTTACCTGGAAATAAATATCCGGATTCTGTGCAGTCCCCCTGAGATGTGGATGCTCCGGATTCAGAGCCCTTTCCCTGTGGATCTTTACAGCATCCCAATCTACAAGATCTCCCATATCCTTGTAATCGATCACATTTATCTTCTGTATCTCGTGCGAGGTGCGGAAACCATCAAAGAACGCCACGAACGGGATCTGTGTTCTTATCGTGGAAAGATGAGCGACAAGAGCAAGGTCCATGACCTCCTGGACCGATCCCGAACAGAGCTCGGCAAAACCAGTGGTCCTTGCCGCCATGACATCCTGATGATCTCCGAAGATGGAGAGTGCCTGTCCTGCGATCGCCCTTGCAGAAACATGAAAAACTGTGGGCATGAGCTCTCCCGCGATCTTGTACATGTTTGGGAGCATCAGAAGTAGACCCTGAGAGGCAGTGAATGTAGTTGTATATGCTCCCCCGGATAGAGAACCATGAACGGCCCCAGCTGCCCCGGCTTCCGACTGCATCTCAACTATCTTCATTACCTGCCCAAAAATGTTCTTTCTTCCATGGGCGGCCCAGGTATCTGCTATCTCTCCCATCGCTGACGATGGTGTGATAGGATAGATCGCAGCCACATCAGAGAAGGCATACCCCACATGCGCAGCCGCAGTGTTACCATCCATAGATCTCATGTTCAGCTTTTTGGTCATAATATTACCCCATATACTCATCAACATATCAGACCGAACTCCCATGCTGAAGGGAGGTCGGGGTAAATTTGGAATAGGGAAGTATTGTATAAACCTTTCCTTATCAGATTCAAAGCGCGTCATTTTCCACCTATCTTTTTCTGAAAATCTGTATCAAACATTAAGTATATCCACTGAAATATGTACAGAGTTCATGTGATATTCTCCGGGAAGGTTCAAGGTGTTTTTTTTCGAGCCAATGGTAAACGGAAAGCAGATGAGCTGGATGTCACCGGTTGGATACGAAACACGCCTGATGGGACCGTTGAAATGAAGGCTGAAGGATCCAGAGAAGCAATTGAAGAATTAGTTGGATGGTGCAAAAGTAAACAGCCTTTTGCAGAAGTTGTAGATGTTGAGATCGTGTGGACCAAGGGCGAACCCGAATACAATGAATTCAGGATCCTTAGATGAACAGGACCATTTCCAACAGGTGATAAGGACCATAGTTATCATTATACCTTAATATTCTGAAATTTGAATCAATGATGATCCTTCGAAGTAGGCAGGATTCGTGGTCAAGCTTCTTTCATTATCTCAATACGACGAATTTATTCCAGAGGGAGCAAACATTTTTTAAAATTACTTATATAATCTCTGCTTTTAATGGACAAGATCGGAGGCAGGTTCTGATGGGATTTATGGACAAGACGAACAAGACCATAAAGGGATATCCAGCTCAATATTGGATAGTGATATCACTTGAACTTCTCGAAAGAGGAGCTTATTATGGGATCATGGGATATTTTCCTGTTCACCTTGTCAGGAACCTTGGGTTTACAGGATTTCAGTATGGGGTCATCTATGCTTCTCTTCTGGCCCTCCTTTACACCGTCCCAATACTCGCTTCCTCACTTGCAAGGAAGTTCGGTTACAGGAAGATCCTGCTTCTTGCGTTCATAATGCTGGCCCCGACATATTTTATCATGACATTCGTGGAATCCTACTGGGCCTTCTTCCCGCTTATAATTGCCTGGGGAATAGGTGCTGGCGCATTCAAACCCATGGTCTCTGCAACCATTGCCCATGTTACGGAAAAGGAACATCGGAATTCTGCATATTCAATATACTATCTTTCAATAAACTGGGGTTCTCTGTTAGCCATGGTAGCCATCGGTATTCTTGTTCCCGAGGCGTTCGCTCATATTGCATTTGCTATCGGGGCAGTCCTGATAACGATCAACCTGTTGACCACGTTCTTCCTATACAAGGATCCGGTGGAAAGGCAGCCTGATGAAAAGATATCCAATTCAATAAAGAATATTTTCCTTGTCCTTTCCGACAGGAAATTCGCTCTACTTCTTCTCATCTATGCCGGGTTCTTCTTCGTTTTCTCTTCTCTGCATACATTCCTTCCAGTATACTACACGGAGTTCGGATTGAAACCATTTGAAAAGTTCGAAGCTCCCCTGATGGCTGCAATAAACCCTTTGACCATAGTTGCTCTTGGACCTTTCCTTTCAAGGTTCATGGACCGGTTCCAGTCACTGCGGCTCATGATAACCGGCATGTTCGTCTTTTCCATGGGTCTTTTCCTTCTGGGGATGTTCCCGGCCTGGTATACAATGATGATAGGCATATTCATTTTTTCCATAGGCGAGTTCATGACACATCCCAACTTCATTTCATATGTTTCAAAGGTTGCACCCGAGGAGAAAGTGGCATTATACATGGGATTTGCATTCATTCCATCCGCTATTGGAAATGTCTCCGGCTCCCTTGCAGGTGGAATTCTATGGGACAAGATAGCGGTTGCTATGGAGCAACCTTCATTCTTCTGGGCCATATATGTGGGCATAGGCCTTTTCACAATAGGTAACTTCCTCATCTACAACCGATTTATATCCGGAAAAAAGGACATACTGCAAAAGAAGAATTTCTTCAACCACAAGTTATCCTTCCTGCTCCCCTGGATGGTGATTCCGATCATTATTATCGCGGGAAGCTCATGGGGTACCTTGAGATATATCGGATCCGAAGATGAAAACATCACTGATCAATTCACATACGAACTAAGTACGGGAACGAAAAATTTCGATGGTTACCTTGATGAAGGGGGATCGATCGAACATCTTTTCACGCTGGAAGAGAATAACATTGCCTGGGTCAACATCACACTGACCTGGGTCGATGAACCGGATCAACAATTGATAATACGATCCTTCGAGAATCAACCTGATACGTTCAGAATGACCTACGAACCATCGAATTCGTCCACCATCTCTGATTCAAAGAGCAACCCCATGAATTCGGAGGGGGTCGTTGTTCTCTCCCACAGTTATTCCGGAAAAATGGATTACCTGAACGGCACCGGTCAACATTCCATCACGATCGAATTGAGCTCGGTAGGAGATTATGAAGGAAGTGTCGGCCTTGGATTCCTTGTCAATGAAGATACGGGTAATGACTACAATGTGAGGATCGAATACTCCTGGTGGC
>JAYEPK010000222.1:0-4291 GCA_034723935.1 Thermoplasmatota archaeon | reverse complement strand
GTTCTGATCCAGAGGAGGGGGGAGATCAGGAGGCACATTCCCATATAACATGTCCGAGGTCTGGATATCTGGCGGAGGCAGGAAAACCTGCCGTGAGCGTCTCTTCCTGATGATCAAAGCCGAGGTTACGAGCAAAGCTGATACAAGAAGCAGGGTGAATGCAGCCCCGACAACAATTATCATAATACCACTATCTTTCTCCTTGGGAACATGTTCATCGGTTATCCCTGCAACAGTAATATCAAGTTGGTAGAAAGCACTGGAGGTATCATCATCCACGACCTCGAGAATGACCGCATAAGTGCCACCCTCGGAATACGAATGCTCTATCATCATCCCTTCCTTCGAACTCCCGTCTCCCAGGTCCCAGTAATAGGCAAGAGTATCGATGTCCGAAGGGTTGTCCGTGGAGTTCGATGCATCTAAGCTGATAGTGTCTCCGACCAGTGGATCAAGGGGCAGGAAGGTGAACTCTGCAACCGGGACCGGATCATTCACCGTGATCGTTGTCGTGACAATGGCAATCTGATCGCCATCGAATAGCATCAGTTTCACCTGATATTTTCCTCTCCCGGAATACACATGCTCGATGCTCATTCCATGGAGTACATCGGATCCGTCGTCCATATCCCACGATGCAGTGATATTCCCGATGTCCGCAAGGGAATCCTCGATGGAACCTGCGGACAACTTGATCTTCTCATCTTCATCGACCGACATCGAAGATGCCGAGATCTCACCGGTCGGAGGTCTGTTCTTCACCGTGATGGGAGCAGTGCTTGAATCCATTGCTCCATCATCGTCTTTTACGGTTACCGTTATCTCGTAGATCCCGCTACTCGGATAACTGATCTGGGCTCCGGTAGCTGCTTCCAAAACCCTGCCATCGCCAAGGTCGATGAAGAAGCTTAGCGCCTCCTCGTCCGAGGGATTATCTTTGGCACTGAATGCTATCAGGAATTCCTGATCCTCCCAGACCTCAGCGAACTGAGAGACCGCTCCCATCACAGGCGCAGGGTTCTCCACCATGACAGTGATCGTTATGTTCCCGATATCGCCGTCGTCGTCCCTGACGAAGCAGACAGCATCGTATTCCCCGCTCCTGTCGTAAATGTGACCTATGTCAGGGGTCGATCTCCATTCGGTCCAGCTGGCATCACCGAACTCCCATTTGAACTCGAGATCCAGTAGATCAGATGATGAATCGACCGGTACGATGATATCATCAATGTCGAGGACCTCATCCTCCATTACGTGCATGGTCGAATAAACAGGATCCGCAAGGTCCAGGACAGGCTCCCTGTTCAGGATGGTGATATTGCGAACTATCATTCCCACACCGTCGTGTTCGTCATGGACGAACACCGTGACACTATACTCTCCATTCTCCTCGTACGAATGGACCATGTCGCTCACCGATGTGAGATCTCCTGTTCCACCACTCCCGAAATCCCATCTGACCTGAAATGTGGACGTATCGGACGGCGAGTCGAATATATGGGGAAAGAACCTGATCCTATCGTCCTCATTGAATGTTGAGGTGTTTCCTCCTTTTACCTCCAGCCAACCCCACGGATCGATATTGTTCACCGTGACCTGACCTTGCTCTATTATGTCGAATTCTTCATCAGAAGCGGTAATCGAAAAAGTATAGGTTCCCGGAAGTGTGTACATATGTGACGGAAGCAGAGGTCCTATCCCGTTCTCGATGACCCCATCACCCCAGTCCAGCATCCAGGAGATGTTCGCAAGATCACTTGGTGTGTCAGTTATGGTATCTTCTCCGGGGACCAGAACCGTATCCATATCAACTTCAACATCACTGACAGTGACAACCGGTTCTGTGTTGATCACATCGACTATGATTGGATATACCTCATCAGCGAGCATGTTGGTATCGATCAACTCACATCTGACATGGATCGGCCCTCCCTCGTATACGCCAAGAGAAATGGAACCGGTCGAAGTAACCCTGTCAAAAAGATTATCACCATCCATGTCCCATCTGTAATTCTTGATATCGGCACTTCCGGCTGTTCCACCAACAGTGATGGTAACGGTTGAATCCTCTCTCACATTCGAGGGCAATATCGATACGGTCCCGATCTCCGGAAACACATCAAGAGGATAATTGACCTCCATGGTTCGATCCACCGCACCAACAGTGACATACTGTACCTTGCCGTCGGGCCACTCTATCCTCACTCTATCAGGAACGTCACCGGTTCCAAGACCAAAGTGAAGCGTGGAATCCCCCTGATGAGCGTGTCCTGTTCCGGACCTGACCTCTCTGGTCAGAATATGGTCCCTTGATCCTTCCTGGGGGATGTTCAAGGTGACCCTTGCTCCGACTGCATCAGGGTTCATTCCGGGACCGTTCAATTTCACTTTCAACCAGTTGTTATCACCGGTTCCCTGGTTCTCAAAGAGCCTGACCCTGTAACCGGTCCACTTTGACCCGTCCCATGTATCTCCTCCACCGGTAAGCAGGTCAAGGTCGCCGTCATTGTCGAGATCAAGGAAGAGGTTCGCATAGGTGTTCGCACCTTTGATACCCAGTGAGGTCGTGATATCATCGAAGGTCGTTCCGTTGGGAACCGAACCGTCCTGGACGGCACCGAGATTGTGATAGAAGTGAGGGGTTGTGTAGGGCAGATTCCCGTAGACCTGCGGGATGTACATATCCTCCCAGCCGTCATTGTCATGATCACCAATGGTCACACCCGAGAAGGTTTGGTCCCCCTGGTAAACTCCCTGTCCGCCGATGGGCCATTTCGGGATCCCTGATGTGTTCCTGTAGTCCGTAAAAGTGTAATACGGCGCACCCTCATTGATGTAGAGATTGGCATCATCGCATATGTAACCCCGGATATCATACCAGTCACCAATATATCCAACATACTTGTGGACGAAATCCGAGGTCCAGAGGTCCAGATTGCCATCGCGGTTGAAATCCGCCCATGATGATCCTATTGTATGCCCGTACGTGGGCCCCCACCAGGATTGCCCGTAAACCTGTCCTGCCGTGTTGTCGTAATACCAGGTCTCATCGAACGTGCCTGAACAGTTCCTCAGAGTTCCCTCTTCATCGAAGGTTCCGCCCCTCTGGTTAACGAACAGATGGTTCTCCCTGATCCTGTAATGGGAAACATAAACATCCTGCCACCTGTCATTGTTGAAATCTCCCCATGTGGCACCCCGGGAATAGAAGTTCTCCCCGGTCCTGATACCGATCGAGGATGATATATCAGTGAAAGAGACACCGCCTTCGTTCCTGAGGAAAAAATCCGGGAAATAGATCGGATGCCCATCGTTCCAGTCCTCTCCGCTTCCGACATACAGATCAAGGTCGCCGTCCCGGTCCATATCTCCCCACGAGCTCCCTGTATTTGGTCCGAGGTTCTCCCATGATCCAAAAACTGTGGAGGACACATCGACCAGTTCATAACCCGGAGCACCCTGGTTCTCGAAGAAGCGGTCTGCGGTATCTTTTCGGCACCCCTGAAAGAGATCAAGATCCCCATCTCCGTCCCAGTCGGCCCAGACACCATTGGATGCTCCTGCGGTGGAAGACCCGAAGACCGATGCCTGGTAGGTGAAGTTCCAGGTAGGAGGGCCGCTGTTCTCGAACAGTCGATAACCGTTGAAAAGAAGGTCCACATATCCGTCGCTGTTCCAGTCGCCTGCGGATATGAAGTTCATGTGGGTGAGCTGGTCGAACCTTTCCTCGGCAACATCAATGAACTGGACGCTCTTCGTTGGTTCTACACTAGAAGCATCTTCGGACCCGGCAAGGACAGGCAGGGATGAGATGATGAACATCATCAATAATACCAATGGAATGGACCTCATATTGACACATTAATAGATGAGATACCCAGATTATTAACTTTACGGCCCAGCTTATGCCGGTGTCCAACGTTGGAGTGAACCCCCAAAATGATACAAGTAGTTAAGCAGCAAGAACACCAGGAGGTGTATTATGGGAAATCCACATGTTGAGTTCGACGATCTCTGGGATCCACCTTTTTCGAATTATGAACTGAATGCTGCGACCGATCTCTTTTCCGCTGAAGCACTCATGACCCTTTGGGCCACACATAAGGATGAAAATGATAGTTGCACGAATTGATTAAACCGTGCCATTTTCGTACCAAATGAAGTGAATCGAAATGGGATACTAGTGAATTAAATGGGATAACTTTAATATAAGAACTATCCCATTTAGGGATTTAATTATCCCATTAAGGAGGAGAATAATGAATTCCCTGATCCCCAAGTTCATTGAGAA
>JAYEPK010000221.1:0-4307 GCA_034723935.1 Thermoplasmatota archaeon | reverse complement strand
TGGCTCTGTAGCACGAAATGAGGACGGGGATGATTCGGATGTTGATATTCTAGTTGTCCAAGAAAACGATCGGATTGATCTCCAGAGGAATCTATCGTTCCTTTCTTACGACATCGGATCCTTCTACAATGAGCATCTCTCCGTTCAATCCATACCACTTACCCATATGAAAGAACATAGTGAGTTCTCCTTTTACGATAATATTTACAGGGATGGGATCCATATTGGATGAGATCCATTTCCTGATCGAAAAAGCATATTCCCGCCTCGAAGTGGCCAGGGAGCTGTTCGAGAACGACCATTTCGAGGAATCTATAAGCAGATCATATTTTGCCATGGTCTCTGCTGCATCGGCAGCTTTACAGATCAAACACCTCACCACGAAAACACATCGAGGGTTGCAGATGAGATTTCAAGAAGAGTTCATCAGATCAGGAGAGATCGAAGAAGAAATGGGCAGGATATTCCGTTTCTCAGAGGACATGAGAAACCGTGCAGATTATCAGACCTTTGTAAACATATCCAGAGAACAGGCAGATACGGTCCTCGAAGATGCAGAGAGGTTCATATCAAATATCAACGCTCTTGTTGAAAATATTGAATGAAGTTCGGTCTCAAAGCTCAATTTGCACACCAATGGGGCAGTGATCCGAGCCCATGACCTCCTGAAGGATGAAAGCATCTTTCAGATGCTCCCTGAACTCACTGTTGATGAAGAAATAATCGATCCTCCATCCAACGTTCCTCTCCCGGGCCCTGGTATAATAATCCCACCAGGAATACTGCTCCCCTTCCTCATGGAACTCCCGGAAGGTATCCAGATAACCAAGTGAAAGCAATCCATCGATCCATTCCCGTTCGATGGGAAGGAAGCCAGAGACCTTGCTGTTCTCCTTCGGTCTGGAAAGATCGATCTCTCTGTGAGCGGTATTGACATCACCACAGGAGACCACGTTCTTTCCCTGTTTTCGGTATTCCTCAATTTTCTCCTGGAAAGCATCGTAAAAGTCAATCTTGTACTGCAATCTCTCGGCATCCTTCTTCCCATTTGGAAAATAGATATTGAAAAGAACAAAGCCATCGAAATGGGTTATCAGGGTTCTTCCCTCACTGTCGAACCGATCTATACCAAGCCCATTTTCAACCTCTTTCGGTTCCTTCTTTGTCCAGGTCGAAACCCCTGAATACCCCTTCTTCTCGGCAGAAGAGAAGTGCTTGTGGTAATCACTAAAATCCAGAAGCTTCTCGGACAGTTGATCCGGATGCGCTTTGGTCTCCTGGGCACAGAAGATGTCAGGGCTCCGATCACCAAGCCAGTCAAGGAACCCTTTTCTCTCAACGGCCCTGATACCGTTGACGTTCCAGGAAAGCAACTCCATTCCTAATCACCCTTGTTCGAAGCCTTGAGATCGACCTCGGGAGAGAGGTCAATAATACTCTGTCCCTTGACGAGATCATCGGGAAGCCCTTCCTCTTCGCCGATCAGTTCTGGAAACAGCTCGAACAATTTCTTGGTAGAATACGGACCCGCCCTTATCAATTTAGGAGGGGTCGAGGCAAGGTCTATGACGGTATGACCGATCCGGTAAAGCGAAGGCCCTCCGTCAACCGCAAGTGTGAGTTCGGTCCCGATCTGTTTCAGCGCTCCGGAAAGCGTGGATGGAGGAGGCATCCCGGAGATGTTCGCAGAAGTGCCGCAGATCTCTATCTTCTCCATTATTCTACTCATGAAAGCGTTCTCACCATCTGCGAGGGAGACCGTCTGAAGCCCGGATGTGACATAGTCAGGAACCATGTCCTTCTTCTTTGGAAGAATGATCGATATCGGACCTCTGAGCTCGTTGAAGAGAAGCTTCTCCACTCTCTTGGGTATCTCGGCGTATTTCCTGAAGTTCTCCCGGGGCACTATCATGGTAAGGGGCATCTCGCCGCTTCTCTTCTTCAGTTCATAGACCTTCTTTACCGCATCCGGGCGCTTTATCGATGCAAAGAGCCCGTATGTTGTGTCAAAAGGGCCGCACAGCACTTCGCCGTTCTCTAGTCTTTCTATGACCACATCAATGTATTTGTCATAGGCTGGATAAATCTTCGTCCTGCCCACCTCCTTGGGTTCGATGTTCTCTTCGATCGGTCTGGACCCTTTTGAGAGCCCTCCGCTTTTTTTGATCATCTTGAACAATCCTCCACTTTCCAGTATCCTGAGCATTAGATCGGGAAGCTTCTCCAGAGGTGATTCGATATCCTTTGTGATATTTCGAAAAAGGTCCAACTCTATCTCGACCCTGTCCCCATCATCACATATCAGTGGAATGTCCTCATCCTCGAAGACGGGTATTCCCAGATTGAAAAGGTTCCTCTTCATGATAGGAGAGACCGAAATGGCAAATACTGCCCTGATGCCAAGGCACTTCAGGGCCATGGCCGCGTGCTCACGCGACGAACCCCTTCCGAAATCCTCGCCTGCAACAACAATGTCACCTTCCTCGACCTCCTCTGCAAACTCGGGTCTTTCGGATTCCATGGAATGGAAGCAGTACTCGGAAGGTTCCATCGTGAGGTAGGGCGTGGGAGCCAGCATGTCCGTGTTCACCCCATCCTGCAATTTCCATACCCTGCCCCTTGCCAGGTATTTCATCTTGTAACCTCCTCCGGATGTGATATCATTCCCATGATGGCGGAAGCTGCAGCAACCGCGACTCCAGAGAGATACACTTTGCTGGAGGTCTCCCCCATCCTGCCCTTGAAATTGCGGTTGGTCGTTGCCAGGGCATGCTCCCCATCCGGGAGAACTCCCAGGAAACCACCTGCACAAGGGCCGCATGTTGGCATAGATATCACACCTCCGGCATCGATGATCGTCTTGAGATATCCTGCCCTGTCAGCAGCCGAATAAACCCCCCGGGATCCGGGGATAACAAGGAGCCTCACATCCTCGTGAACCTTCTGTCCCTTCAATATCTTGGCTGTCAGACGGATATCATCGAGCCTGCCGTTGGTACAGGAGCCAATGAAGACCTGATCTATAATTTTCCCGTTAACGTTCTCAACAGGTTCCACGTTGTTGGGAGAATCCGGAACAGCTACCTGCGGGCCCATCTCATCCAGCTCGATGGTCTCGGTCGGGAAGGACCAATCCGGGGAGAGCGGGCCGCTCTCGGGGAACTCAGTTGTAATAATGCTGGAAGTGCAGGATGTCTCGGCGGCAAGGTTGGATATCGTGTACCTTCCATCGTCTCCAAGCCATCTGAGGATCTCACCATCTATCTCCATTATCCTTCCCCTGGCACCTCCTGGCCCCAACCAGGAGATCATCCTCAAGGCAATGTCCTTTCCTTCACACCATACATCCGGTGTCCCTTCTAAAGAGATACCAAGGGGTTCTGGAACTTCCAACCAGAATTCACCGGAGGCCATGGCCACAGCAAGGTCCGTACTCCCGATCCCGATGCACAGGGCCCCCAGGGCCCCTCCGGTGGTGATGTGGCTGTCGGCTCCTATGACAAGCTGTTTGGGGATCACCCTGCCATTCTCGAAAAGATGTACATGACAGATACCTTCTCCCCAATCGACAAGCTCATTCACACCGTACCTACCGGAGAACTCCCTCAGAAGCCTGCAGGCCTCCGCGCTCTTTCTATCCTTGGGAGGTGTGAAATGATCAAGGTACAATCTGGTCCTGTCAGATGCCCTGAGGAATGGAAAACCCGCTTCGTTCAGCATCTCGACCGCAGGCGGTGATGTCACATCATGACCCATGATAACATCCGGAGAGAATATGGAATACGATCCCACATCAATACTGCCCTCCACAAGATGGTCTTCCAGGATCTCCAGGCCCAGTGAGGGGTTCACATTGTCCATTATCGGCCCCTCCTGTTTGCAGACTGGAGATCGAAACCATGTTCTACGGCAAAATCCAGAAGCTGCTTTTCTGTTTCTATCGGACCGGTCAGGAGGCTCTTCTCCTTGACAAGCTCGGTCAGGGAGATCAGGGACTCCTCTTCCAGATCGAAACCGTATCTGGAGAGAAAATGTTTGACAGCAGCCTTACCTGTATGCTTTCCAATGACTATACTGCCTCCGTTGATACCAAGTTCCTGGGGATCCACGAGCTCGTAGGTAAGTGGGTTGTTCAGCATTCCATGGACATGTATCCCCGATTCATGCTTGAAGGAGTTCTCACCGATGAGAGGCTGTGTATGACCGGTACGTATCCCCATCTCCTCGATGACCGTGTCGCACAGAGGCCCCAGTTCCTGGGCTTTGATCCGTGTCTCGACACCGAAATGTTTCTTGTGAAATAGAAG
>JAYEPK010000220.1:0-4329 GCA_034723935.1 Thermoplasmatota archaeon | reverse complement strand
GTTGCGTCGATAATGGGATCCGCCACTGAGATGCTCTTGCCGGCTCTCTGGGTCAGAGACACAACGAAACCTTCAAGCTCCTCATCTGTTTCGAGCTGGATAGTGGTCCTTATCGACGCAACGCTCCCCGAAGGGCACAGATTGAATGCTACCTTCGGAAGGGAGGTTACGACAAGAGGCTCCAGCTTCACCATCAGAAAGTTCAAGGAGGACCCGCTCACCATTATCGATCTTGTAAAGTTCGGTACGTTCTCTCCTGAAATGATCGCACATTTCTGGATGGCCGTTCAGTATGGTGACTCGATGATATTTGCGGGAGGAACAGCCTCCGGGAAGACGGCCACAATGAATGCCATATCGATATTCATTCCCACCTCCGCGAAGATCATCTCCATAGAGGACACAAGGGAGGTGAACCTCCCACATCAGAACTGGATTGCCGGTCTCACCAGGGGTTCAGCAGAAGGTGGTAAGGCAACTGACATCGATATGTATCAGCTCCTGAGGGCTGCGCTCAGGCAGAGGCCTGAATATGTGATTGTAGGGGAGGTGAGGGGCAAGGAGACCATGACCATGTTCCAGGCCATGTCCACGGGGCATGTGACCTATTCAACGATGCATGCGGATTCTGTCAAATCGATAGTTTACAGGCTGGAGAATCCACCGATATCCATCCCAAGGGTCCTTATTCAATCATTGAACCTGGTCGCGATCCACAACCAGCTTCGTGTGAAGGGTATGAGGGTGAGAAGGATCACGGAGCTTGTCGAGATCGTGGGTATTGAACCCACAAGTCTTGAGATCATAACGAACAGGGTTTACAAATGGGAACCGGCGGGTGATACTTTTGTCTTTGGTGGGCATTCCAACCTTTACGAGAAGATCATGGATATGGAGGATATGACCCGTGATGAGGTGGTTACCGAGATCAACCGGAGAGCCGAAGCGATCGAATGGATGGTAAAGAACAATGTTCGTCTGTTCACCGATGTGAGCACCATCGTTTCAGAGTATTACGAGGATGCGGACAAGGTGGTCAGGATACTTCGAGAGAACCCGAAGATCGATATAACAAATGGTCTTTTCCTTTTCGATGAGGACAGGAAAAAGGAGCTTTTACCTTCCGGAAAGAGAGAGTCCCTCCCACCCGCATCAGATGGCACACGGGATGTCGATGTGAGCAATACGTCTTCAGAAGAAAGTAATAATGGGGGTGATTGAGTGGCACTTTCCGGCTACTACAGGTTCTGTATGTCCTTTTCACGGATCGGGAGTCTGGGGAAGAAGATGGCCGAGGGAAATCCCGAGATCGACAGCATACTGGAGAAGGCTAATAAAAAACTGAGGGGGGAGGTCTTCTACGCCGGGGTCCTGACGGCCTCCATAATAGCATTCCTTTCCGGTCTTGCTCTGGTTACCCTTCTCAATCTTGTTATCCTGCCCAAGGCAGGGGTGTCGCTCCCGATCAAGTTGATGTTGTGGATCCTTGTGCCTCCCTTATCCGCCGCGTTGATATACATGATCGCAACATGGCTGCCGAGAAGCAAGATAAAAGAGCGAAAGAAGGATATCGATAAGAATGTGTCCTATGCCACCAATTACATGGCCGCCATGGCATCTGCTGATGTCACGCCTTCTGCGATCTTCAGAGGCCTTGCACAGCAGGACATATACGGTGAGATCAAGGTCGAATCGGAGAAGATCGCCAGAGATATTGATTTCTTCGGTAAGGACATAGTCAAGGTGCTCCAGAAAGGGATCGCACGCTCACCCTCCGAGAAATTCCAGGACTTCCTGCAGGGCATTATCACCACGGCAGGGTCCGGAGGTTCCCTCAAGCAGTACTTCATGGCCAAGTCAGAGCAGTTCATGAGAGAGAACAGGCTTCAGCAGGAGAAGGACCTGCAGACCCTTGGGGTTATGGCAGAGAGCTTTGTAACGGTGGTCGTTGCATCTCCCCTTTTCCTGATAATCATGATGTCCACAATGGCGATGATGGGACAGAGTGGTGGAGATGTGCTGTTGATGGCCACGATCTTTGGCCTTATACCTGTTGCGCAGATAGTATTTGGCGTGCTCATTGGTGATACTGGAGGTGGTGATTGATGGAAGGTGAGGCTCCTCCGAAAAAGACGGCCAGAAAGCAGATCATCGGCAGAAGGAACGCAGGTCCCTCCTACAAGGAGATCAAGACCTCTGCGGACCCCGAAAAGACGGTGAAGATCACGATATATTCGATATCCATCATCCTTGGAATAACATTCCTCCTTCTTGGGATACTCACGATGCCTTTCGGGCCACTGAGCAAGGTCAAGGAAGAGTACGAGAACGAATACCAGTACATGAACGATGATGAGACACGCCTTTACATGAAGGAGGGCCCACTTGACTTTAACCTGACCTTCAATACCACGGGAAAATGGATCAAGGACGAGGTCAAGATCGAGTTTCACAGTTTTCTAATGCTTGCAGTTGTCTTCGGTTTCGGCCCCACTTCCTTCTACGAGGTTAGGAAGAGAAAGAAGATAGACAAGATAGAGTCCAGATTATCAGATTTTCTCAGGGATGTCTCTGAATCGATGCGGGCCGGTCAGACCCTTCATGAGGCGATCAAGACCTCTGCGGGCGGGGAGTATGGGGCACTTACGGGGGAGATCGAGAAGATGGCACTTCAGGTGTCCTGGGGGGTTTCTGCTTCAAAGGCCATGGAGATGTTCAGTGAGCGTGTAAACACCCCACTGGTCAAGAGAGCTGTCACCTTGATAAACGAAGCTTCCAGCGCCGGAGGAAATGTTTCGAATGTGATAGATGCAGCTGCGAAAGACACCAGGGAGCTTCAGATAATGAAGAGCATCCGTTACACGGAAATGAGCATGTATACCTATGTAATAGGAATCTCTTTCCTTGTTTTCCTTGTGGTCATAGCCGTCATGTTCGCAACGTTCATGCCCAGGATGGTCGAACTATCGGAAAGTTATTCCACGGGTGATTCGGGTTCTTCACAGGCACCAGGTGGTTTCGACCCGACAAGTGTTGATTTCGGCCTGATGAAATATCTCTTCTTCTCCGCAGCTGCCATCCAGGCTGTGGGAGATGGGGTGATAGGTGGGCTGATGTCGTCTGGAAGGCTGTCAAAAGGATTTCAGATGGCATCCGTTTTCGCCCTGTTCACATGGTTGATCTTCGATTTCGTTCTGCTTTGATCGAAGATGTCCGATCCGACAACATTAATTAGTTACCGGAGGATTTGGGGAACAAACAGGGAGATCGATAGAGATGAAAGTTATGGTCAAGTCAGATCGCGTCCCAATCGTTCTGATGATAATCGGTGCTGCGTTCATGATCGCGGCTTCCTTGAGCACTGTCATTCGAAACCAGGACATCCTTTTCCCGATGGGATGTATCATTGTTATCTTGGGATTTTTACTGTGGTTGATCCCGACGATACAGAAATATCTGAGAAAGAAGAACAGGGTAAGGGCCAAGATACAGAAGAATATGGAAGATGATGATCGGCCGAGGAGATATGCAAGGAGGAGGTGAACCCTTTGACAGAAGATCGCAGCCCCATGGACCAGAACCTCGAAAAAGCATACAGAAATGCTCTGAGGAAGGCCTGGGAGGATGGCAGGATCTCCTTTGATGAGAGATCGATGCTCGAGCAGTTCACCGATGAGCTCCCGATCCCTCCGGAGAAATTGTCGCTTCTCGAGGCCAGGGAATATTTCAGATATCGTTGGAGGGATTATGAATGCTCTCCACTTGTCGATCAGTTGAAGCTTCTGAACGAAGCGATCAAGTTAGATAAGGAGAACGATTTTCTTATGATGAAGAAAGGAGCGGTCCTGTTCAAGATGGGTCAGAACAAGAAAGCACTTGGCGTTCTTGTACAATCCCTGGAACTCGACCCTGTGTGTGTAGAATGCTGGTTCTGGAAAGGAAATGTGCTGGTCAGTAAAAAAGATCTTGAAGGTTCCATCGATTGTTTCGAGAAGGCAGTAGAACAGGACCCGGACCACATTCTTTCCTGGCTGATGCTTGCAAGGGTCGAACGGTCCATGGGGCACCTGGAAAAATCCAGGATCTGCTCCCAGAGAGCATACGAGATCGAACCAAACCTTCCTCTTGGGCCCATTGAAGAAGGTTTGACCTTGATGGAAATGGACGAGCAGGAACTGGCAAGGTCGGCCTTTAAAAAAGCCGTTGAACTTGATCCCGAGAATCCCTTTGCAAAGAGCATGCTTGCTGAACCAGAGGAAGAGGTTGAAGAGGAACCAGAGGAAGAAGTAGAAGAGGAACCAGAGGAAGAGGTGGAAGAGGAACCAGAAG
>JAYEPK010000219.1:0-4361 GCA_034723935.1 Thermoplasmatota archaeon | reverse complement strand
CAGGCCCATGCTGAAAGGAATATAATTATATTGGATCTTTTGGCGCCCTTTGCAAGCAAAACCGCTGCCATCGGGAACGCAATATATAAAGGACCTGTTGGGAGGGCACCTAAGATTATCGAGATGATGACCCCTTTTATCCCGGATGCATGTCCAAGATGCTTCCCGATCATCTTATTGGGGATCCAGACAGCAAAAAGTCCTAGTATTACCATTATTGCAGGAAGGATCAGCATCATCTCGATCAGGAAGTCCCAGGAAGCATCCGCCACCCCCCTTCCATTTTCCGGAAAGATCATGATAAGGATCAGTGTGACAATCAGCAGCAATAGAAGAATGATGAGATCCCGCCTCATTCCTTTCTTCATTTTATCTTTGTTCACAGGACCGCCCCCATGATCAAAGCTATGATGATAGCAATAACAAAGCTCATTCCATTTCTAAGGAGGGCCATCTTCGCTCCAAGTTCCCTGATCTCCAGAGGTAAAGTAACACTTCCTATCATGGTGAGCGTGGTGATGAAAGCTGCAACAACGGATATAGAGGCACCGCCGTCCAGAAGGGATGCGGCCAGAGGAAAGGAGAGCAAAGCTGGAATGAAGAGAACCGCACCAAGAATGCCCATGATCAACACCCCCCAGAACCCGGACCTTTCACCCGCGAATTCCGAGATGATATCGGGGGTGACAAAACCCAGAAGAAGACCGATGGAAGCAACGATGATCAGAACCATTGGAAGCATTCTGACGAAACCTTTTACTGCCATCTTCAGGGACATGACAGCCTTCTCACTGTTCTTGTAAAAGGCAATTGAAAGCCCAATTATGGCGATGAGGTTGATAATGATCGCAGTAACGTTCATATGCTCACCGATGGATCATTTTTTTCTATGTCCAGAAGGTTGATGTTGATGCTCTTCGTCTTCAATTTCCATACCTTTACAGGTGCTCCACCGCCTTCCTCCAGATACTCGGCCACTCCTATGATACCTGCATTCTTGAGTTCGGACAGATGATAATAGAAACCGGGTTTTGTTAACTGCTCCCCATTTTCAACAAGATGCTTGAATATCTCCGTTGAACTCTTCTGTCCGTGGCCAATGTATTCGATGATGACCCATCTGGTTCGAAAACGGAGTGCCTTACCGAACCTGCGGATCTCGAGCCATCTCGGATGTGCATCATCCGGAGGTTTGCAGGGAATATCTTCACACATGGGAACAACCACAATGTTATGGTGGACGACCATAATAGTAAAGTAGCATATAATAATTACGCTGAAAAAGACACCTGGATAACAAAGAAAACCTTCTCAGATTTCCCGACCTTTTCCTCTCCAACGGTTCCGAAAGCGCTTTCGTATCACTACCATTGGTGGAACGAAGGGAACTGAAGATACCTCGATCGTTCCCGTATCATGATGATGATGCTTTACAGGTTCCTATTCCATATCATCATCTTCGTCATCATCAAAGTCCTCTTCATCCTCGTCGAAGTCCTCATCATCCTCGTCAAAGTCCTCTTCATCCTCATCGAAGTCCTCATCTTCGTCCTCGTCGTCGAAGTCCTCTTCATCGATCTTATTTCTCCTTGAGAAGATCATAAATACCAGCACGCCGACCAATGCCAGAACGATGACTGCCAGAAGAATTATCAAGAATGCAGAGGACCCTGAACCACCATCAACGACCGGTTCCACTTCCTGATCTCCGGCATCCGAAGGTTCTCCCGGATACACTTCCACGGTGAACACTCCGATCTCCTCATCGCCGTCGTAAACGGTAACGGTCCTGGTCCCGCCAGGCGCATCCATGGTGAAGACCCCGTTGGAGTCCGTGGTTGTCTCCTCTCCCGTGTCAAGAACTATCCTTGCACCCTCAACAGGTTCACCCTCATCATCCACTATCCTGCCTGTAATTGTTCCCGTGGTTGCAGTTGTGAACGTCAGAGATCCTGTGATCGAATTTCCCGCAAGATCTGCTCCCATTACAGCAAGGGAGTGATCCTCTCCCGCAGAGAGAGGCTCGTCAAGAGCGATCGTCAGGAAATTACCCGCATCATTCAGGGCCCATTCGACCTCTTCACCGTCCAGAGTGAGGTTCAGGGTTCCCTCATCCATTTCCTCGGAGAACTGCAAGGTCAGAGGTCCACGCGTCTTGACGCCGCTCCCCTCATGGGAGAAGTGTATGATCCTCGGAGCCTCGCTGTCTATCATGAAGGTTGTCTCTGCAGTGTCATGGTTCATCGCCCTGTCAAAGACCCTCAATACCAGGGTATGCTGACCTGATGACAGGCCTTCGAACATGTATGATGTGTCCAACCCTGCTGATGACCAGTTCCCGCCATCTATCTTCACCTCGTAACGCAGAACACCAGCAAGATCATCCGATCCTTCCCAGGTTGCATTTACAGCAGAACCTGCCAGAAGCATTCCATCTGCCGGATACGTGATATTCACAGTGGGATCTACAAGGTCAACATAGATCCGGATGATCTTGGTTATCTGATTCCCGGCCATGTCAAGTGCATTGACATTGATGATGTGGTAACCTTGTGGAAGTGTAAGGTTGTGATGGTAAACGATCCCGAGTTCAGTCCAGCTGGAGTTGCCCACGGCAATGCGGTAGGTCTCGATCCCAAGCGGTTCATCGGATCCCTCCCACATTATCGTCACCATTGTGGTGTTGAATGCCGAACCATCAGAAGGATAAGTAATATTCAGCGTCGGGTCTGTTATGTCTATACTGAAAGTTATGGACGTCTGGTTCCAGTTGCCTGCCATATCCGTAGCCTTGACATGGAATTCATGCAAACCCTCTGATAGATTGGTGAATTCCCGGGAGGTGGCCATTCCCACATCTATCCACGGACCGTCGTCCACCTTGACCTCGAAGAGGCCAATACCCAGGAGATCATCAACACCGCTCCATTCGAAGTTGATATTCTGGACGTTCAGTGCATCTCCGTTATTCGGGAATGTGATGAACACATCCGGAGGTGTCACATCGTTCCATGGAGGCAGATAGTCGTCAACGTTCGATGTCAATGGATAGGTATCCCTACCATGTCCTGTACCATACGGTGTCTCACCTATGCCGTCGTCGTTATCATCGGTTCCCGAATATCTGTCCCAGTAGTTACCCATGATCGACGAGTAGTTGGCCATACCGTGTTTGTACCACATTGGCTCCGGTGATGTCCAGGTGCAGGATGAGTTGAGGAATGACAGGTCCTGTGTGTTCCCGATAAAGTTGTTGAGATATGCAAGTGCGTTGTGGGTCCCGTTCAGTTGAAGTCCAACTGCCGAACCGGTAAAGTTGTTTCCGACCATGGAAATGGGACCGAAGGTATTTACCGCATCACCGACCGCCCATCTTGTCTCATGGACCCATACCGCGGCCATGGAAGCATCGTGTATCTCGTTCCCGTGGATGCTGACAGGCCCCACGATGAGCTCTGAATTGTCGTATGCCAGCATATCCACCGTCACATTGATGCCTATGATATTGGGCGATCCCATTGTGTTGTCTATTATGTCCACTTTTCCTATCTCGAACCTCGGATAGTGGGTGAGCTTGGAACTTTCAATGCAGAATTTGATACCCTCCTCGGTGTCGAGCGTATTGTTGGCTATCACAACCTCCTCTATGGTAAATGTGGAATTATCCTTCATGTCATTTCCCATGCCGGAAAAGGTCATATCTATACCGTAATCATGGTTGTTCGATATCGTATTATCCGCCACAAAGATGCCTCCGATGGTAAATGAGGCCTGATCGATCATTCCATCTCCCGGATCCTTGAAATCATCTATCATTATCCCCGTTAGATTGGATTCTATATCGTTATCTCTGATCTGGATACTTCCCAGACTGTAGCTTGAATTCTCCTCCGATCTCCTCCCGAAATCCTGGATTTCATCAATATACAACCCAACTTTCTCCGAACTTGTGATCTGATTTCCATTCAGTTGAATGGACCTCATGCTCACCTCGGCAGTGCCGTTCAGGTCACTTCCAAATTTGTAGAACTCGCCGACATATATGCCTTCATCCACAGAATCTATGATATTGTCATTGACTGTGAAGTTCCCGATCCGGACGGACGCTTCGTCCCTGACGTCCTCTCCAAAATAGTCGATATCATACAGGTATATCCCCTCCCCAAGGGAGTTTACGGTGTTGCGGTCGATATGGATATCGCCTATCCTCACCTTTGCGTTGTTCTCCACACGGTAGCCGAGATCATAGATTTCATCAATATAGAGACCTGTTGAGTTCGATTCAATTGTATTGTCCGTTACGAGTATATCCCCCATCCAGTAGTCGGAATCTCCGTAGATTCGCTCTCCGAAATATTCAA
>JAYEPK010000218.1:0-4365 GCA_034723935.1 Thermoplasmatota archaeon | reverse complement strand
ACCGCCCTGGTTCACTGCTCTGAACCAGGGCGGTCATGTTGAGATTTCTTACTACCACGATCGTATTTCTGCACCATATTATCAAATTGAAAAATGGGAACCATGCCTATTAAAGCACAGGTATGGTCTATCTAATCTATCCCTGATCAAAGTATCGTTAAAAGGTGGTAGAAGTGACCGACCTGGCATCGTCCTCGGATGACTCGGAGAACATGGAGGCAAGGTTCTACATCAACCTCCTTACACATGATATCAAGAACCTCAATCAAGGTGCTTGTGGTTACATGGAGCTTATTACCATGATGCCGGAGACAACTGATGCTCAGAAGAAGTTGCTGGAAGAGGCATTGAGCTATGTACGCATGTCTTCGAACCTCATAGGTGGTATCGAGGCAGAGGCGAAGCTTGAAGATGGGAGCAATACCATTTCCGTAACAAAGATCATCGAAGATTCCACTGATTACCTGCTATCATTGAACAATACTCTGGATCTGGATATATCGAAGGACGGATTTGATGAAGACCAGATGATTTTGGGGAATATCCTCTGGATCGATCTCTTTCTCTATCTGATGGATCACATGGTAAAGATGTCAAAGGGAAGGTCTCCAAGGATAAAGGTCCGCAGGATGATCAGCCATGATAATGATGTCATTGTCACGATAGAAGGTAATGTGCAGGCTGGTTTCAGCAAGGACGCGAAATATCTTTTCTCCGGGAGACCCGGTTCGGATGAGGGCCAGGGCAAGCTTTTACTGTGCAGGTCCATCGCAGAAAGGTTCGGAGGAAAAGTTATTTACAGATCACCGAAGTCAGGCAATGAAGAAAGTGGTGAATTTCAAGTGACGATGAAGGGAGTGGAACAATGACTAGCGTACTCATAGTTGATGATGAACCGTTCATTCATCAACTTTACAGGGACATACTGGAGTTCAACGGTTTCAATATACTGGCCGAGGCTTACGATGGGGACGAGGCCGTCGAGATGTACGATAAAATGAAGATCAGGCCTGACGTTATCATCATGGACCACAGAATGCCCAACAAGGACGGAGTGGAGACGATGATCCAGATAAAGAAAATGGATCCTGATGTGAAGATAATCTTTGCATCAGCGGATTCTTCCATCCAGTTGAGGGCCATGGAATCCGGGGCGAAGGAATTCCTGAGCAAACCTTTCCAGATAAATGAACTTGTTACAACTCTGCAGAACATATAGTCCTACAACGGATCACCTTCCAGAATCTTTTATATATGAAAAGTTCAACTAACGGATGGTCGGGAGAAGGTGGGCGACCGACGGCAGCCCTTGACGGCAGCTGGGGAAAGTCCTCCCTCCTCAAGACATCTGAGCCCGGTGCAAGCCGGGGGCGCGAGAGCGTCGGCAATGGAGCAGAAACGACACCGTCCTGTCATGTGGAATGATGGACCAGGTCCGGACATCGACAGGGATCGGATGAAACGGCCAACCATCGGAGGAGCAAGCCCAAATGTCCGAGCGGACCCGTCTTGGGATCGGAAGGTAGGGTGCGAAGGTAGATGTCGCCACCCCTGCATTTCGATGCATGGGGATCAACAGAAGGAGGCTTACTTCCTTCACCCGGCCCCTATTGGTTTTTTGTACTGGCGAACCTTTTAAGAACAAGACCATACTACATGGTTCGATCATCCCTGATGATGCCTCAGGGGACCGCAGATCCACAGGAAGTGACTATCATGACAGAGGAAGGAACTCCAGGAATGACCCGGGAAATGGAGATGGGACTTGCCCAGATGGAGCAGATAAAGGCGGCAGTGGAATCAATGAACATGCAGAGGGAATCCCTGGTTGCGGTCATTATGGATTACAACAAAGCGGCAGATGTCCTGAAGGCCATGGAAGATGGAACCTCCGATGAGGTGATGTTACCGATCGGTGGGCTTGTACATGTCAAGGCCTCGATCGACACAAAGGCCCTCCCCATCGTGGATCAAGGAATGGGTGTAATGATCGAAATGGAACCGGGCCCCGCAATGAAGAGGGTGATTGAGAGAAGGACCAGTGTTGAAGTATCGATAAAGGCCATCGAGGAACGGATAAGTGATCTCATGGGGCGTTACGAGGAGATCTCGGGGAAGACCCAGCAGATGTACCAGTCCCAGATGGGTTCCGGGGAAGGTCCGGAGAAGACCTTCTGAAAGGTGGTGTGCCAGAATGTTCAAGAGCCTCAGAGAGAGACTGAACATATTCAAGAAGAAGGCGAAGGAGGAGATCGAGAAAGATGACGGATCGTCCTCCATGAAAGAGAAACCGAAAAAGAAGGAGAGCAAGTTCTTCAAGAAGAAGACGAAGATCGTTCAGGACGAGGGGCCACGGTTCGGAGATGATGATCAGGAGATCACGCTGAACAGGTCCATTGAAGCTTCCGGCCTCAAAGGAGATTCCATGTTGAGAGGTGAGGGTCCCCTTGTGCAGAAAAAGAGAGGCCTGTTCTCGAAGAAGATATCGGAAAATAAACTGGAAGATGTGCTGTTCGAACTCGAGATGGCCCTCCTGGAATCAGATGTGGCACAGCCCGTCGTGGAGAGGATCAAGGGTTACCTGATGAATGAGCTAAAGGGTGTGAAGGTAGATAGAAAGACAGATCTTGGTGAATTGATCGAAGGTGCGCTGAGACGGTCCATAGAGAGGGTCCTGGAGACCAGATATCTGGATTTCGACAAATTCGTGGAAGACGCCCCCAAGCCAGTTGTTCTGATGTTCGTTGGAGTGAACGGAACAGGCAAGACGACTGCAATAGCCAGGATAGCACACAGATTGAAGAAGAACCATATCTCATGTGTCCTGGCAGCAGGTGATACGTTCAGGGCCGGGGCAATAGAACAGCTTACCATGCATGCGGACAATCTCTCTCTCAAGATAATCAAACACAAGGCCGGTGCGGATCCCGCAGCCGTGGCATACGATGCCCTGGAGCATGCGCGGGCAAGGAGAAAGGATGTTGTTCTCCTTGATACGGCAGGAAGAATGCAGACGAACGTAAACCTCATGGACGAGATGAAGAAGATCAGCAGGGTTGCCTCCCCTCATCTCAAGATATTCGTGGGTGACTCACTTGCAGGTAACGATGCGGTCATCCAGGCACAGAAGTTCGATGAGGCTGTAGGCGTGGATGGTGTTATACTGACGAAGATCGATGCGGATGCCAGGGGAGGGGCGGCCCTTTCCATTGCATTCACCATTGGAAAACCCATACTTTTCATTGGAACTGGACAGGATTACGAGGATCTGATACCATTCGACCCGAAATGGATGACGGATAGACTCTTCGAGGAGTAATGGACAATGAGCATAGCCGAACCTTTGATGGAGGCCCTTGGCGGGCTCCCCTTGTGGGGAAAATGGCTGTCAACGGTTCTCATCGCAATGCTTCCCGTGGTAGAGCTCAGAGGAGCCCTCCCGGCAGCTATAAACATATTCAAGCTCCCATGGGGTGTGGCCATTGTCCTTTCCATAATCGGGAACATGCTTCCGATACCTTTTCTGATGCTATTTTTCGGAAGGGTGGAGAAGTTCCTCAGGAGATGGAGGCCTTTCGATCTCTTCTTCGATGGCCTGTTCCGGAGGACCCGGATAAAAGGGGAGCGGAAACTGCAGGTATGGGGGGATATCGGCCTGATATTCTTCGTGGCTGTGCCTTTTCCGATCACCGGAGCCTGGACAGGTACACTGGTAGCCATTCTGCTGAAGCTCGATAAGGTCCGTTCTTTCCTGGCAATATTTATAGGTGTGGTCATAGCCGGTTTCATCATGACCCTCGTATCCTTCATTCACTGGATATGGGCGATACCTATCATGGGCGGTCTTTTCGTTCTGCTGATCATCATCTGGAAACTCGAGAATATCATACTTTCCCGAATTACTTCCGATCGACCATCACACTAGTGTGATGAGCCGGGGTCATAATGTTTATGTTCACGGTCCCTTGGGTTCCTGTTATATAATCCAACATTTCTCTGTCTATTGTCCCTTGACCGTTCAGGGGGGCAAAAGAACAAGATAGAACGGAGGTAAAAGAAATGAGCCTGAAAGCTGTGGGAGATGAAGAACTCCTGGACTACGTTGTAGAGAAGGATTTTGAAGACACCGTTTCAAGGATCGTTCTGGGGGCGGTAAACCTGTTCCCCGAAGGTCTTGGAAGGGTGAAACTGACGAAGATGTTGAGGGGGAAGGACCCCGGGTTCGTGATCTCGGACCATCCGGAAATGGTAGATCATTTTGGCAGGCTGAGGATCCTGGACGATGATCAGATAATGGACTTCATCGAGGCACTGATAAGGTTATCGCTGCTTGAGGTTCGGGATCCGGATTTTCCGAGGATCGCT
>JAYEPK010000217.1:0-4375 GCA_034723935.1 Thermoplasmatota archaeon | reverse complement strand
TTATTATTTGAATACTGAAGACGGATGCCGCAGTCACACAATCTTATCTTGTTATCGGTCACGATGTTGTTATCAGCATGATTCAATTTGATTCCTGACTTCCTGATACCCATTAGGACACCCCCACCATGTCTGCAAGAAGCGGTTTCACATATAGCCTGACAGTGACGAGCTCCACACAATATTCCTTCATCTCCCATCCATTGAGATCGACTATCAATTGTTGTTCATCAATGGGCTCCACCTCGTTGAAGATGACCCAGACCCTGCCATGTGAATCGAGGAACTGGTCCCTATCCTCGATTGCACCCATCAGCTCTATTTGGAGATCATGTGTATAATAATAGATTAACATCTGCTCATGATCGGGGAAAGGAACGACCACATCTCCAATCTTCTGATTCTTCAATATCAGGTCGATCCCTCCCTTCCAATCGGCCTTGTCCCTCCCTGATAGCTGTTCAATATCAGTTGCTATGGAAGGGACAAGCAGAACAACTACAAGGATGACCGGCAGAAGGTTCCTTCTTCCTTTACCTTCACCCTTCGTCCCCTTCAAACTTGAAATGGCGATAGCGATCAGCATGAGGTATGGCAGTGCCATGAAAACGAAATATCTATGATTGTACATCGGTGTCAGGTTGTGGGACAGGAAAAACACTATCAATGGTGAAACGAACAATATGAACACCGACAAAATTATGAAAACGGGAATGTCCTGATCTTCTCTCTTCTTCATGAAGATGTATACAATGGAAATTATAAGGGCAATAACGAGCAGGAATCCTGTGATAACCGCGATACGAATGTCATATTTCAATACAGCGGTGTAATGCCCCCCGAGGAAAGTGAAGGTTCCTGGCAGAAGGTCCCATCCTAGTCCCAAAGTTCCACCGGTCGTCTTGTTCGTAATTGAATTACTGGTCTGCTGGAAGATCAGCCAAGGCAGGAATGTTAAAAGGGACAGTGATAGAGGGGTACTGGACTTCACAAGTCCCTTGATCAGGACAGGATGACTTGAACGGTAGCTTCTGTACGTATATGTAACAAGAAATGATAGAAGCTGTAAACCAACGAAGAGGGCTCCAAAATAATGAATGTAGATTAGGGCCACGTTGGTTATCGCCATGAAGGCCCCAGAGGTCTTCCTCTTCATTCTCACCGGGTTCATATATTCCAGATAAAGGTAGATCGATATCGAAGACAGTAACACCATCAGCATGTACATCCCGGCTTCCTGTGAATAATAGATCATTGTAGGATTGAATGCGATAAGTGCCAGTGATATTACGGCGGTCTTCCTGCCGAACCTGTTGCCAATCTTATAAACGGGTATGAAGGCAAGGACCCCAAAGATCACCGAAAGCCCCCTCAATACCAGAACCGAATTCCCGAAGGTCCTTGCAACGAGCCAGGTGATGGTAAAATATAGAGGCATCTGGTCCACGGCCGAAATCTCCTTGAACATATACGGATAATCCCATCTGGACCTCAATCCGGTCATTGCCTCGTCTATCCAAAAGGATTCATGGTTCAGGAAGAACAATCTGAGAGAGATGCCAACCATCACTATCGATATGACAAGCCAGTTCCTGATCAGGAAATCCTTGAGGGACCCCATATCAACCTCTTTGTCCATATCTATGGATGGCTCGGTGTAGAATCGTCTTGAGGGTACAAGTTTGGGAGAGTTCGCCCGGTTCCCATTTCCAGGAGCTCTCCGGGACTGCCTCCTTCTTTGCTCTCTCATCTCCATTTCTACCCAGCTCGAGAGAAGAATACATATCGGATAGATAACTTGTTTCCCATCACAGCTCTCCGTGATCGTTTAGGTATTTTTTAATAATCACTCACCCTTTCGGGCTCGAGGTGCAACCATGTACGACCCCAGATTGAAAAAACTAACTGATGTTCTTATCGATCACTCAACAAGACTGAAGAAAGGAGACACTGTCTACATCGAGACCTTTGACATCCCGCAGGAGATGCTGGAAGTCCTGATACAGAAGGTCTACGAGGTCGGAGCAAGACCCATTATCTCCCAGAAGTTCGCAAAAGTGCTGAGGAAACTCTACATGGGTACAGATGACGAGACCATGCAGATGATCGGCGAGATAGAAATGGAAAAGATGAAACGTGCCGACGCATACATCGGCCTTCGAGGCTCCAACAACATCACAGAGACCTCGGATGTTCCATCGGAGAAGATGGAAATGTACAAGAAACACTGGTTCGGCCCCGTTCATATTGAATACAGGGTTCCAAAGACCAGGTGGGTCGTCCTCAGATGGCCCACATCATCCATGGCCCAGCAGGCGAAGATGTCAACGGAGGCGTTCGAGGAGTTCTATTTCAACACCTGCACGATGGACTACACCAGGATGTCAAAGGCCATGGACCCTCTTGTGAAGATCATGGAGAGGACCGACAGGGTAAGGTTGGTCGCTCCGGGAACCGATCTCCAGTTCTCGATCAAGGACATACCGGCCATAAAATGTGACGGAGAGCTGAACATTCCGGATGGGGAGGTTTTCACAGCTCCGGTAAAGGATTCAGTCAACGGAGTGATCCACTACAATACCCAGACATTGTATGATGGAAAGGTCTTTTCCGATGTCAAGCTGAAGTTCAAAGACGGAAAGATAGTCGAGGCAACCGCAAACAATACGGAAGCCCTGAACAATATTCTGGACACCGATGAGGGATCTCGATATGTGGGCGAATTTGCCATAGGTGTGAACCCGTATGTTACCAAACCGATGCTTGACACACTCTTCGATGAGAAGATAGCTGGATCCATCCATTTCACACCCGGAAACTCCTACGACCTGGCCCCCAACGGGAACTCATCCAAGGTCCACTGGGACATCGTCCTGATCCAGACACCGGAATGGGGCGGTGGTGAGATCTACTTCGATGATGTTCTCATCAGAAAGGACGGCATGTTCGTGATAGATGAGCTGAAGGGTCTAAATCCTGATAACCTGATGTGAACGGGTAAATAGGGGAGCATCCATTATCGACCCATGAGGGTCTGCTGTCTGTTCAGTGGGGGGAAGGACTCCTGCTATTCACTCCACAAGATGCTTCTTTCAGGCTTCGAGATACCGGTTCTCCTTACCATCAGGTCGAAATGCAAGGATTCATGGCTGTATCAAACACCGGGCATCGAGGTATCCCATCTCTTTTCGGAGCTTACCGGGATCGAGACAAGGATCATCGATTCCCCCGAAGGAAAAGACGATGAACAGGGGGCTCTCACAGGAGCATTGATAGCTCTCAAGGAGGAGTTCAACCTTGATGCTATCTGCTCGGGAGCGCTTCTCTCCGACTATCAGCGAATGGCCTTTTCCCATGCAGCGATGGACGCAGGTCTCATATCATACACTCCCATCTGGAGGAACGATGGGAAAGAGTACATGAGGGGCCTTTACACATTCGGTTTCAGGTTCATTCTGCTTTCCTATGCTTCGGAGGGATTCGAACTCTCGGACCTGGGAAGGGTGATTGGCGAAACAGAGCTCGAGAGACTCTTCGCTCTTTCGGATAGATGGGGATCTCACCCTGCCTTCGAGGGAGGAGAGGCAGAGACACTCGTCCTCGAGGCCCCGCTCTACAAGAAAAGTATGGAGGTCAAGGGGAGCATGATCGAAGAAGGACCCTGCAACGCACGATACGTGATCGAGAAGGCTGTGATCGTATGACCGATCCGATATTCCTTAAAAATGCCAGGTTCGTCCTGTCCATGGACGAGGGAAAGATATACGAGAACACGAACATCAGGATAGAAGAAGGCAGTATTTCCCGGATCGGGGAGCTGGATAGTTCAAGAGGCGATGAGATCATCGACTGCTCGGGTTCCATTGTAATGCCGGGGATCGTAAACTCGCACACACATGCGGCGATGGTCCTTCTAAGAGGTCTGAACGATGATGCTCCGCTTCAGGAATGGCTTGAGTCCATGTGGGCAGTGGAGACGAAGTTCAAGCCGAAGATCGAACAGATGGGAGCGGAAATGGGCTTCCTGGAGATGATAAGGACCGGAACCACCGCATGTATCGATATGTACGGAGCTGATACCGCGGCTGCTGCGGCCTCGAGCGTCGGTATCAGACTTGGAGCGGGAGTTCCACTCATCTCCATCTTCGGAAAGACCGAGGACAGGCTGGCAGCCGGCAGAAAGTTCATCGATGAACACCGCGATTATGACAGAGTGATCCCGATGGTCAACCTTCACTCCATATACACCAATGATGAAGAGGCGATGGTCAAAGCCGGGGAGCTCTCGAGGGAAAAGGACGTTCTCCTGAACGTTCACTGCTCCGAGACAAGGAAGGAGGTCTTCGAGAACAAAAGGGACCACGGAAGACTTGCG
>JAYEPK010000216.1:0-4390 GCA_034723935.1 Thermoplasmatota archaeon | reverse complement strand
AAGGAATCCGAGTGGGATGTCGAACTTACGGAATGGCATTTGGTTGGTTCGAATTTAATGGCTCTGATTTGTTTTCTGTCGTTTTGATGTTCTTGGGGTCCAAAGGTTCAGACCCAGATATGTCAAGAGCGACCGGAAGTTCAAACAGGTAAGCGCCTACGACCAATGATCACAGATCCTACACTTTTGAACGATAGGTTCATTCCACTATTTCTCGGGGATGGAACTCTTCAACCATTCCAGGTAAGATGGACTGGAATCCACAATAGAGGTGGAAATGATCTCCGGAACCTCGTACGGGTGATGGTGAAGGACCATGTCCCGGACCTTGTGGAATAACGAAAGCCTTGTCTTCACAAGGCACATGTATTCATCCCGGACCTCTATCTTTCCCTTCCATCTGTAAGTGGACCTGATAGGTCCCACGACCTGGGAACATGCGACCAGTTCGGTCTGGACCAGCATCAAGGAGATCTCATCAGCACTTTCACTGTCTGGAAACGTGATCTGCACCTGTATAAAAACCGTCATGCTGTACACGATGCGTTCCAGGGAAAAATGCTTTTACCTCAAGGCAGAAGATAGAAAAGAGTGATAGACAGGAACTTCACTCGCGGACGAGGGTTACTGTCTATCAAAACGGGACGGGGTTAGGAAGAGAGGATTGAATGCGTGATTTAAAAAAAATCAATTTTTGTTAACCCATCCCGCTGTACCTATATTAGATTGAGCATATTTAAGATTTATCGGAACACCTTTAGCTTCTCTATTTGTTATAGATGTTCCTTTTCAATATGCCATATCATGAACAATAGTTCGATAATGACCATTTTCAAAGAATTATAGTCATGTCCGGACAGGACCAACGGCCTTATTTGGGGGATATGGCCGCAATACCAGACCGGTCCGGACAATCGGTTCGTAGTTCCATTCATACCCCATTCATCAAACGGGGCAGTGGGGGTTGCTGTTTCAAGGTATGGGATAAATGGAATAGGGGGTTCCTTGATGTTCGCGAGGAACCCGACATTGTTTCATCATCCATGTTCTGGGTATATAAAAAGAGTTGAAACTTGTTTGAACTATTATTTAACCATTTTGATTCCATGCAGGAGAATCAATGGACCATATCTTCCAGACAGAGAGCCCTTTCAGGCTCTCCTTCTTCCCACCTTGAGAGTAAGGACCGCACCGATCAAGAATACCAGAGCAAATCCACCAAGTACCACAAGATCGATCCATATCTCGGACACTCCCCAGCCCCGCAACATTACGGACCTGAGCCCTTCGACGGCATAGGTAACGGGGATCATATATGAGACCGGCCTCAACCATACAGGCAGGGCTTCGATCGGCCAGAACACACCCGACAGAAGGAATGCCGGCATCACAAGAATAGGCAGGAACTGGACTGCCTGTGCCTCTTTCCTTGTAAAGCTTGAAAGGAGTATTCCCAGGGAGACACTGACCACCGCAAGCAGAGATGCAATAAGGAAGGCGATCAATATGTTCCCCACGATGATAATATCAAAGACAAGGACCGCAAGAACAAGGAGTATGATCACCTGGAACATCCCGATAATACTGAACGCCACAGCATATCCGGCCACGATCTCACCCTCGGTGACCGAACTTGCTATCAGTCGGTCCAATGTACCGTTGGTCCGCTCTCCCACGAACGATATCAGGGTAAGGATCGTGGTTATCAGGAACACCACGAATCCAAGTATACCCGGAACGAACATGTCTATGAACTCCGCATCCTCCCCGTATATCGGGTCCCCGCTTTCGATCTCCAGAGGGTATTTGAAGCCCATATCGTTCATGGTCCTCGAAACCGCTTCCATGAAGGCCTGGGAGACCTCCGATACAACGTTCACCTGACTGAGATCAGACCTTATCTGAAGCTGGCTTCCACCCCCTGACCAGTTCATACCGTTAACCGCGCTGATGATGGAAGATGTGAAGTTCAAGGGGAAGGTCACAAAGCTGTTGCATTGACCCGTTTCGACCTTGTGCACACCGTCTTCCATCGAGGAAACAGGAACAACCCTGATCTTTCCCTCATCCAGGTTCTGCAGTATCATGTCAGAGAGCCTGATAGTAATATTGGTCCCGGGCACGACAGCTCCGGCATCCGCATTGTACACGGACACCTCCACATCATTTATCTCGCCGCTGAAGGCCAATCCGAATATGAACATCGCCATTATCGGAGCTATGATTATGAGCATGAGGGACCTTCTATCATGCTTCAGGGACCAGAAGAGCTTGCTGCAGACCAGATATGCATTTCTCGGTTTCATTACGGTTCCCCCCTTGTAAGCGTTAGAAAAGCCTCTTCAAGCGATCCTGAGCCTGTGCTATCCATGATCTCTTCTGTCGTGCCTTCGGATATCAATTTACCGTCCCTCATCATTCCTATACCATCGCAGTTGGATGCCTCGTCCATGTAATGGGTTGACATGATTATGGTCCTCCCCTCTTCCTTGATCTTCTCGAAGGACTTCCAGAACCGTGATCGGAGGGGGGGATCCACACCGACGGTCGGCTCATCCAGGAAGAGCAGTTCCGGTTTGTGTATCATGGAAACGGCAAGGGAGATCCTGTGCCTCTGACCTCCAGAAAGGCTAGAAAGGGTGAAATCTCGTCTCTCGTAGAGCCCAACCATCTCCAGCATCTCTTTTTCCCTCTCTTCAAGGAACTCCCCCCTGAGACCGAAGAAACCCCCGAAGAGTTTCATGTTCTCATGGACCGTAAGGTCCTCGTAGAGTGCGGTCTCCTGAGGCATATAGCCTATCTTCTTCAGATATTTTCTATCGGATGATCCCAGCACCTTGAACGACCCTCTATCCTGCTTCAACAGTCCGCATAGGATCTTTATCGTCGTTGTCTTTCCAGACCCGTTGGGCCCGAGAAGACCGAAGACCTGCCCGGAACGGACAGAAAGATCCAAGCCGTCAACGGCCTTTATACGGCCGAAGGACCTGTGAAGTCCCTGGATCTCAACAGCGTTCATTCTGCTCCCCCCTTCAATATACCCTTCAGGAAGATCTCTACCACTTCCTCCTCCCTCCGATCATCTATCCGATGGAAGGGGTCATTTCCCATCATCGCCCTCATCATCTCCGATCTCATGAAATAGGAAGCGAAGAATATCGAAGCCGTTTCGACATCAATATCTCTCCTCTTCTGCTCACCCAGTATAGAGGAGATGCTCTCAACCGCATATATCTTGGTGAATTCGGGAAATCCCCTGAGCTTCGATGCAACTATCTCGTTTCCGCTCTCCCTCAGCATCAACTGGAATATCTTTTCCCTTTGCCTGAACTGGGTCCGAACGATGTTGACGAAAGCATGAAGATCTTTCTTCATATCTCCTGACCAGGTACTAGAGATCGAACCGGCAAGGTCCTCGACATGAAAATGATGATCGATCATTGCCTCCAGAAGACCTTCCTTTGATCCGAAGTTCCTGAAAATTGTCAGTTCATTGAATCCTGACCTCTCTGCAATTGCCCGTGTGGTCGTCGATCTTATCCCGTTGCCGGAGAACAGGTCCAGTGCAGCATCCATTATCTTGATCTGCGTATCAGTAATCTCTTTCATTTGCTCACCGTTGAATGTAAGTAGTTACTTACATAAAGAATAGCTATATAATTATTTTGAAAGGCGACATCCTTCATATCTATAATGTAGGAAGCTCACAGTTAACAGGTGAAGGAAAGGGAGCAATTTGGACCAAGAAGATATCGATGTCGGCGAGTATCTGAGCAGGAGTATCGAGCTCCTGCTTGATCGGGGAGCAGGTCTCCTGGGAGACGGCCCTCCCGATTGGTTACTGGACCTGATGAAGCATCAGATGGAATTCTCCCGGAGAAGAGCGGAAATGAAAAAACAGGATGTCCATGTCCCTCCCTTCATGATCATGAGCGTAACAAGAAGATGCAATCTGAACTGTGCTGGCTGTTATGCTCGAGAGCTCCACGGGACAAGCGGAGAAGAACTTGAAGATGTTGATCATCATTCGATCCTTGAGCAGGCAGAGGAACTGGGGATCGGCATCATCCTGACCGCAGGTGGTGAGCCTCTTTTGAGAGAGGGACTCTTGGACCTTCTCGGGGAGCATTCCTCGATTATCTTCCCGCTTTTTACCAACGGCCTGCTTCTCAATGATCAGAAGATAGAAGCCCTAAGAGGATACAGGAACATCGTACCGGTCCTATCGATCGAGGGTTTCCAGGGGAACACCGATGTAAGAAGAGGAGAGGGAGTACTGGAGAACATACTGAGAACTGCCGTAAAGCTCAAGGAAAAGGATATCTTCTGGGGTACATCCATCACGTTCACATCGGAGAACGTGGAAGAGATAGCTTCTGACGAGTTCGTC
>JAYEPK010000215.1:0-16712 GCA_034723935.1 Thermoplasmatota archaeon | reverse complement strand
CTGATCCTTCCTGCAATAATGGTAATACTAGGACTTTTTGCTGTCTGGATCCCCAATAAGATGATCGGGAAGCATCTTGGACATGCATCCGGGATAAAAGGGGTCATCATCTCGATAATCTTAGGTACCCTCCCAACAGGCCCCCTCTACATCGCGTTCCCCATGGCAGCGGTTTTGCTTGCAAAGGGCGCCAAAAGATCCAATATAATTATATTCCTTTCAGCATGGGCCTGCATCAAGATCCCGCAGGAGATGGTCGAGCTTCGATTCTTGGGTCTGGAGTTCATGTTGCTTAGACTGGCCCTTACCGTCACCTTCGTTGTGATGATGGGAATATCCGTGGAGAAGATGATCGGATGGACAGAGAGAAGGAGTAGAAAGAAAATGGAGATATGATCATGCCATTTGAGAACATACCAAAGGTCGTTGGAATGGTGTATGCCGTTGTTGCACTTGCTATTCTTGTCTATCTGTTCCTTTCGAACAGATTCAACAGGAAGATAGGATATGTGTTCCTTGTAATATCGTCGATAGTGGGTTTTTTGGTCTTTGCGCCAATGTTTCCACACCAGTTCCAATTACTTGTTCTGCGTGATACGGACAGTCTTGGAGCTCCGATCCCCATGGTTCTGGTAGGGCTCCTTTTGTTCATTGCCGTGACATTTGTCTTCGGGAGATTGTTCTGCGGATACATCTGTCCGATCGGTGCTGTTCAGGAATTGATATATCTTTTACCCGTCAAGAAGTTCAAGATAAAGAACAAGGCGATACCAATTGTTTTCAGAGGTGTGTTCACTGCCGGATTGATAATCAGTGGTCTGTTATTTTCGATCGGGATCTTGAGATATACCGGGGTCAGTGATTTTTTCAACCTCAACGTATCTTCCATCTTCTTTTACATATTCCCCATCCTGCTTCTGATCTCCATCTTTGTCTACCGGCCCTTCTGTCGTTTCCTGTGTCCCTATGGTGTTTTTCTATCTCTGGCCTCTTCAATAGGAATATTCAAACTTAGACGAAATGACAGATGTATAGAATGTGGAAAATGCGAGACCGCATGCCCGACGAACGAAGCAGGAAGAGACGATCTGAAACAGGAATGCTATATGTGCAACAGGTGTCGTGATGTTTGTCCGGTCAGCGCGGTGGAATACCGCAGGAAAAAATAATGTCACAGTTGGGATTGAAAGGATAACAGGAACAGTTCATGTGATGGGTGATAAAATGGGAGATGAATATGGGTTTACGGCAAAGATATACGACCCCTTGTTTTATGTCGCACTCAATTCGATAAGGAAAGCTGTTATGAAAGAACTGACAGATCATAGAGATGCCAACATACTGGATCTATGCTGTGGTACCGGAAATCAACTGAAGATGCTCTCGAAGAACGGTTTTTCGAACCTTCACTGCCTTGACCTCTCCGAACCAATGCTCAAGATAGCAAGGAGAGGGGCTCATTCTCTGGTCATTCACAAGGAAGATGCGGCAAAGACAGGATTCGAAGATAACGAGTTCGATATAGTGATATTGAGCTTTGCACTGCATGAAAAGAATAGAAAGACCCAGGAAAACATCTTGCGTGAAGTATATCGTGTTATGAAGGATGACGGGTCAATGATCGTTGTTGATTTTATATTCGATGAAAGAAGCATCGGACTTGGGAGGCTTGGTGCGATCTTCATAGAGAGGATGGCGGGAGGGGAGCATTACCTGAATTTCAAGAGGTACAAGAAAAGCGGTGGCCTTTCGGCAATTATTGACAGGAAGATGTTCAGGAATGTAAAGAACATCCGCAAAGCATTCACCGTTGTGACCATCTCGACATATAGAAAGAGTGAAAATTCCTGAACCTGGGATGGCCACATGTATGTCCACAGCAAAGAGTAATTTTTCAAATAGACGTAGGTTTGTTATGATTGTAATTATCATTTATGTTGGAAGGCATCCGTTATTCAATGCTAAAAGATAATATCAACCTGTCCCTTCCGAGCCGTGGTGATAGATCTGCATAAGAAGAGAAACCCCTTCAGTTTCGAGCGGATGATGGATATTGACAGGATATCTTCCCCTACCGTCCATCCCGGCGGTAGATTGGTGGCCTTTGTCAAGACCATACATGACCATATCGAGAACAATGTATCATCGACCATAATGTTGCTGGATGTGAACACAAAGGAGCAGAGAGAATTGACCCCGGGAGATTCCAAGGATACATCTCCTTTGTGGAGCCCCTGCGGGAAGCTTCTTGCGTTCGTTTCCAAAAGAAGCGGTGATCAACAGATATGGATACTGCCGTTCGAGAACGGCGGTGAGGCATGGAAGCTGACCGAGGGTGAGGGGTCCGTTTCGTCTCCGACCTGGTCAAAGGACGGCAAATACATGGCATTCGCTCGAGATGTTGTTGTTTCACCTCACTGGGACGGGAGCTCGGAAGGAATAGAAGGTGACGACAGGGAGAAAGTGAAGCTTGCAAGGACATACGGTCTTGTCAATGAGAAGTCCTCCGCCAGGGTGGAAACGGATCTTCTTTACCGCCACTGGGATCACTGGAGGGATATGAAGAGGAGCCATTTGCACATCGTGGACCTTGACACACGTGAGGTGATGGACATCACCCCCGGTGATTCCGATGTTCCTCCGATAAGTCTTGGAGGCACACAGGATATATCATTCTCTTCCGACGGGGAGGAAATGGTCTATGTAATGAACCCCGATCCCGAGGTGGCAGTTTCCACAAATAATTCCATATACGTACAGAGGATGGATGGGTTAGAACCTGCGGGAGATCCGGTCAGGATATCTACGAACGATGCAATGGATCTGGATCCCAGATACAGCCCTGACGGCAGGTACATAGCATATCTAGGGGCCGAGAGACCGACATTTGAGGCTGATAGACTTCGGATCAAGCTATATGACCGGGATACTGGAAAGACCACCGTTCTGACAGAAGAGCTCGACAGGTCCGCTTCTGATCCGATCTGGTCCGGGGATGGGAGCAGGATATTCTTCCTGTCTGCGGATATGGGTCATGTATCCATCTACAGCGTTGACCTGAACGGGGTTGTGAAACAGCACACCTCGGGTTCCTTCAACTCCGATCTTCGGGTGCTCCCCGGTAAAGGTATCATCGTCACAAGGGAATCGATGACATCTCCCAAAGACCTTTACATGATGGATCCGGGTGAAGGGTTCGAACCGGATCTTGGGACCGACGGCCTCCAGACCGGGATGGAACCCGAGAATATTGTGAAGCTTACGGATAATGGAGATATTCTCCAGAGGAACGTGGAACTCTATTCTCCAGAGGAGTTCTGGTTCAAGGGAGCCGATGACGATCCGGTCCACGGTTTTCTCATCAGGCCACCGGGTTTCGATCCGGAAAGAAAGTGGCCCACACTCCTGATAATCCATGGTGGGCCCCAGTCAGCCTTCTTCAACCATTTCCATTACAGATGGAACCCTCAGATGTTCGCAGCGGAGGGATACGTTGTCCTTGAGCTGAACCCGAGGGGCTCCATCGGTTACGGACAGAAGTTCACGGACCAGATAAGTGGGGATTGGGGTGGAAGGTGTTACGAGGATATCATGAAGGGCCTGGACTTTGCATTAGAAAATTTCTCTTTCATTGATCAGGATCGTCTGGGGTCGGCCGGTGCAAGCTTCGGAGGTTTCATGATGAACTGGATCGCTGGGCATTCGGACCGTTTCAATGTTCTGGTGTCCCACGATGGGATCTTCAACCAGGAGACAATGTCCTACATGACCGAGGAGCTGTGGTTCGATATGTGGGAACACGGAGGTATGCCCCATGACGATCATGAGAAGTTCCTGAAGTTCTCTCCTCACATGTATGTTCAGAACTTCAAGACGCCCATGCTGGTCATACAGGGAGAGCTTGATTTCAGATGTCCGGTTTCGGAAGGGGTATCGCTCTTCACCGCTCTGAAGGTCATGAAGGTCCCATCAAAATTCCTCTATTTCCCGGATGAGGGTCATTGGGTGCTCAAACCTGCCAATAGCCAGGTCTGGTACAGGACCATAATGGATTTCATCAAGGAGTACATCTGAAGAGATCAAGGAAGGGGGCCAAAATAAGAGTAACAAGGAGGAGATATGGCAGAATCGGAAAGACCCCATGAAACTGATGCTGATAAGGTAGACTGCATCTATCCTGGAAAGACATGAAGGAGGTGAATGGAATATGACAGAACTTAATTTCAAGTGCAAGAAATGTAGAAAATACTTCGATTGTGACGTGGGCAAGATCACTATTTCGATCAAAAGTGAACGACCGCATTTTGAAAAGGATATCATGTGTCCCAAATGTGGTAAATTGTCTATGGATGAAGTGGAACTAACGGAACTCGGGCAGACACAGTTGTCTGCAGTTTATATGGCAGAACTAAGATGAGCATTGAACGATCCATAATACAGTTGATGGACCGGATACCTTCAGGAGAGCGTTAATACATCAAAGAACTAAAATATCCATTTTCACTTCCCTCCATCAACACGATCCTGGGGGAATGGCAAGATGGAGGTAATTCATGCATTATGGGACGGCGGACAGGATGGAAAGCTGCTGATCTGGGGTGAGAGTTCGGAGAGCGGAAGGACTTTCAAGAAACCCAGGGGACGACCGCCAAAAACACCGAGACCTCGCTCTCATCCCTTTTCTCTTAACTCCGAAAGGATGAAGATGATGATCGATGAAATGCCGAACATATCATTGTCCAACATCGAGACCGATCGGATGGATATTATGCTCCCCAGCTATCCGAACGGTCCGTCGAGTTCTCCGGAACTGATCATGGACCGGGAAATGGAAGATGATCCCGACAAGATCCTGCCATGGTCCGTTGATGTTCTGAAGCTGGGACCGGGAGACGGTCTTGAACTTCTGTTATCCCACCAGGAGGCAGGGATCTCACTCGGGTCATCATTCAGGTTCTGGTCCGAGACAGCAAAGCTATCGATCTCTATCATGTCAGGACAGCGTTTTTCACCGGTTCTCGAGAAGGTCGATGATGTTTCAATGGCATCATGGAACATTGTAACATCCCAGACCGACGAGGAAAGGATAGATATTCTGGGTCGGGTCATGCCCCCCATCTGTTTTCTGTTCAGCGGTAAACCCGAGAACAGGAGGGAGCTCATAATTGATTTCATGAACAGGACCGTGGATGCTTTCATCAGGTCTTCCATAACTTCGATCCTGAAACCGCAAAGGGGACGTCCGCCCAAGATACCGGATATTTCAAGGGAATGGATCAAAGCGCTGACTACCACCGATCCGATCATCAAGGGCGATGGTATGAACGATCTATATGATCATGTGACCGGATGGATCCCGGGCGATAGATCGATCGATCAAATATCTCCGTTCAGGATGTGTTTCAGGTTGGAACCTCCGGAGATGGGTGAGAATGACTGGTGGATCGGATTCTTTCTCCAGGCACGTGATGATCCAAGCCTTCTCATCGATGTCGGGAACATATGGGATGGATCGGAAACCACAACATCCTTCGTGGAGAGGAAACTCGATGATCCCGAGGAATGGATACTTGAAAACCTGGGTCACGCATCCGTGATCTACAGCCTGGTTGAGAACAGCCTGAACACACCCCATCCTGCTGGCATGGTCCTCAGCGCAGATCAGGCATATGAATTCCTTCAATTCTGGGGCCCGCAGCTGGAACAGAGCGGCTTCGGTGTAAGGCTTCCGAACTGGTGGAGAAGACCGGAGAGCAAACTCGGGGTGAAACTTGTTGTAAGTGAAAAAAAGGAAAGAGAGATCGGATCCGGACTTCTGGGGAAGAATTCACTTGTGGATTTTGATTGGCAGATCGCCCTTGGTGATTCAACATTGTCAAAAAAGGAATTCCAGGAACTTGTGGAGATGAAAAGCCCCCTGGTCAGGGTCCGTGGAGAATGGATGGAGCTGAATCCGGATTCCATTGCAAAAGCTAGGGAATTCTTCAGAAAAGGAATGACAGGCAGAGATATGGAATTCACCCAGGCGCTCCGGATAGGTCTCGGTATGGAAACATCTGAGATCGGATTGGATGTGATCGAGATCGAGGGAAAGGGTTCGATGAAAGCATACATTGATAGAATGAAGGGAAAGGGCAAGATACAGAATATCTCCGTTCCAAAGAGCTTCTGCGGAACCCTGCGTCCGTATCAGAAGAGGGGACTTTCGTGGCTTTCATTTCTGGACAAGCTTTGTCTTGGTGCATGCCTTGCTGATGATATGGGCCTTGGAAAGACGATCCAGCTCATTGCCCTGCTGTTGAAAGAGAGGGTTGGGAAAAAGAAAGGTATCCCCCCGACATTGGTGATCTGTCCCATGTCCGTTGTGGGGAACTGGAGGAAAGAAATAGAGCGGTTCGCACCTACCCTGAGCGTTCTCGTTCATCATGGTAGCGAGAGATCGAAAAGGAAGAAGAAATTCAAAAGTGATATCGTTGGAAAGGATGTTGTAATAACAACTTTTTCACTTGCTAATCGGGATGCGGAGATCATGTCCGGGATAGACTGGCATCGTGTTGTCCTTGACGAGGCTCAGAACATAAAGAACCCCGATGCAAAACAAACAAGGGCTATAAGATCTCTAAGAGCAGAGAGGAGAATTGCCATGACGGGAACACCTGTCGAGAATAGACTATCCGAGCTGTGGTCGATAATGGACTTTCTCAACAATGGATATCTGGGTTCCAGGGTCTCTTTCAAGAAGAACTTCTCATCTCCGATCCAGAGATACAGGGATGCGGGGAAAACGAAGACACTCAGGAGACTGGTCCAGCCCTTCCTGCTTAGACGTATGAAGACGGACAAGAAGATAATCAAGGACCTTCCGGAAAAGAGCGAGATGAAGACATACTGCAATCTAACGAAGGAACAGGGAGTACTCTACGAGGCCGTTGTCAAGGATATGATGGAAGCCATTGAGGGTTCGGATGGAATAACACGCAAGGGATTGATCCTCTCCACGTTGATGAAGTTGAAACAGGTATGCAATCATCCCGCACAATTCCTTCACGATAACAGTATGATACAGGGAAGGTCCGGGAAACTCACACGTCTTGAAGAGATGCTCAGCACCGCCATCTCCGAAGGGGACAGATCGCTTCTTTTCACCCAGTTCAGGGAAATGGGTGAGGCGCTCCGATCACACCTGCAGAAGGTTCTCGGGGTTGAAGTGATATTCCTTCATGGAGGTACCTCGCAGAAGAACAGAGAAAAGATGATAGAACGCTTTCAGAGTGATGCACACGGTCCGCCGATATTCATTCTTTCACTCAAAGCGGGCGGATTGGGATTGAACCTCACCTCTGCCAATCGCGTTTTCCATTTTGACAGATGGTGGAATCCTGCAGTGGAGGACCAGGCCACGGATCGAGCGTACAGGATAGGTCAGAAGAAAAATGTCCTTGTCCACAAGTTCATAACCATAGGGACTGTCGAGGAGAAGATAGACAAGATGATAGAGAACAAGAAAGAACTGGCACAGAGCATTGTTGGAAGCGGTGAGGGGTGGATAACCGAGATGTCGATGGAGAAGCTCAGAGAGCTGTTCTCTCTCAGCCGTGAAGCGATAGGAGGTGAATGATCATGTCACGCTATGGTTACTGGGGGTATTACGAACCGGCAAGGCCCAAGGAGGTAAAGAACGGGATCAAGGCAAAGAGCAGGTCTGGGGATATCGGAAAGACATGGTGGTCGAAAAGGTGGATATCCGTGCTCAAGTCCTTCAATATGGGTTCAAGACTGACCAGAGGCCGTTCCTATGCGAGAAAAGGGCAGGTTATTTCCATTGATATCGAACAGGGAGTTGTCGAGGCAGAAGTTCAGGGAACAAGAAGAAGACCGTATTCGGTAACGATAGAGTTGAAGGTACTGTCCGGGAAACAGTGGGAGAAGGTAATGGATGTTATGGCATCCAGGGCCATATTCGCCGCAAAGCTCCTGTCCGGTGAAATGCCACAGAATATCGAGGAAGCCTTTGAGGAAGCAAAGATATCACTTTTCCCGTCAAGGAAAAGCGACCTGGAAACGGAGTGCTCCTGTCCGGACTGGGCAAATCCCTGCAAGCATATCGCCGCGGTATATTATCTGCTGGCGGAACAGTTTGACGAGGATCCTTTCCTGCTCTTTCAGCTGAGGGGAATGGGAAAGGAAGAGATCATCAAGGATCTAAGGAAAAAAAGGGAAGCCATAAGGGGGTCTACAAGGGAAACTACCCCCGTTCCCGTAGCCATCAGACCGATCTCCAAGAAGAGGATAATGGATACCTTCTGGGATGCAGGGGAGGAGCTTGGATCGTTATCGGTTACGATCGCTCCACCTGTTGAGGATGGAGCACTGCTCAAGAGGTACGGTCCTCCGCCATCGGAATTGAAAGGTCTGGATATCGTGCAGATCCTGAAGAATTCTTATCGAAAGGCCGGATCGGCGGCATTGAAAAGGGCGCAGGATGAGGATTGAATCCAGAGTTAGGATCCCGTGATGGCTGGCTGCCTCATATCAAAGTTGCTACGATCGAAGAAGGGAAGTTCAAGGGAGAATTTCCAAAAGTGATCAAATGTGTTGGCGATGGTCCTCCCTGATATCCGGATATCAATGAATAATAGATTGCCATGTCCCTCCTTGAAGTGATGAAATGTATCAACAGGATGAGTTCTACCGTATCGACGATATCTCGGTGCCGAAAATAAAAAGGATCCTCAGATGGGCCAGAGATAACTGCGCATGGGTGGATGTGGATATGCTGGATTGTTCAGTACGTTTCAACAGGGTATCATCTGATATGGATTTCGACGACCTTGTCGATCTTGTCGATGAGAGGGCTGAACCATTCTTCCGCATCATCATCCGCAAGAACATGAACCTCTTCGGTTATCCGGTAGATGATCAGGAAGAAAGGGACATGTTGATGATCGGGATCAGGAGTATTGAGATAGATCGTAGAGAATATTTCATATTCATTTATATGGAGGAGGAGTGGTTGGACCATCTCAAGGGTGATCATTCTATCACACTGATATGAAGGTAACCGCCAGCCCCTGTCGGAAGACCTTCTGTATCATTTTTTCATGCAGCATTTCTTATATTTCTTTCCGGATCCGCAAGGACAGGGGTCGTTCCTTCCAATTTTCCCCTCTTTCTTTGAAAATGACAGCAAGGGAGTTTTTTCGGATTCCACATCCCTTTCTGTCCTGAAGTTCAAACCCAGACCCTTGAGATATCTGAAATATACGGATGCAGGGTGGAACAGGAGATCCGGGTTCCTCTTTTCCTTCCACGAATCGTCCTCTGCTATCTCCTTGAACTTTTCCATGATGTCTCCACCCATGATCTCTTCCAGGATCTTGTTCTCATCAGGCGGATCATCGAATATGGAGATATCATCCTCTTCGTCGTGGATGTCCACATCATTACCATCCGGTTCCGATGAGTATAACCTGCTATCTAGGAATTTTTCTGCCAGTTCCCAGATAATGACAAGTTCGTGATCGTCCTTCCTGTAATCGTCCACGATCTTCTCCAGGCGATCGTTGTCCTTTTCCTTCAGGAATATCACGGGTATCGACCATATCATGTTCCCTGTTTTCTTCTCCAATCTCCTTGCTATCTTGAGACCTCTTTTCCTGAGTTTCCTGTTCCGGTCCATGAACATGAAGATCTCCATCATGGCTTCTGAACAATATGACCGGATCTCCTTGAATGGTGGGAAATCAGCAAGGAAATTATTCTTCCCGGTGAAAATGACCTTTTCCAGTTCAGAGAGGTGTTCCTCCATCTGCTCATCCACGATATCAGTATCAATATATCCATCGATATCCCATATGATCTCTTCAAGTAATTCGTGATACGGTTCATCGGGAGAGTATCTGGACCATAGACCGGCAATTGATCGAAGAACCAATTCACTGTTCTCATCATCCATATCGAGCTCGTTATCGATCAGATCTTTAACGGAAACATATTTTTTCGACCAGGTAAGTATGTCCTCCTTGGTTATCCTGATCCCGACAGATCTAAGTCCCACCTTCAGATTCCATGGCGGGATCGACTTGACGTCCAATATGCCTTTTTTATGATCCTCATTTCCCAATTCGAACAATACTCTTGACCCGGCTCCCAAATTTATGAACTGATCAATTTTCCCGGACCGAAGTGCCTTGATCCTCTCCCTTGCCAGTGGATAGTTCGGGTTGAGTTCAAGTGAGTATTTCAGACAGGCCATGCCCAGATCGGGCTTGCCTCCGAAGAGGTACCCGTTTGAAGCATTGAAGAAGATCCTGAAAGGTTCCCTGTCGGTGGTCTCCTCCCCCAGAAGGGACAGGAAGGTCCGGTCGTACCTGTCGGCAGCTTCATGGAATTTGCTCTCGCTTGCCAGATGGAACGCTTCTTCGTAAACATCCATCCATTTAAGTGGAGGGATGGCAATGTTCATGAGATACACTTTGTCCAGATCATTCCCGGAAGCAGCTTTCTTGAGTTTCTTGCTGTTGACAAAGTGGGATATTTTCATCATTACTCCGAGAAGTTCCTCGGTTTTTTCGGGCCCATCGAAGAAATCATTTTTGAGAAGACCGGATATCATGTTGACCGCCGAAATGAACCTTGGAGATCCGATGTCATCCTGGACCAGCCAGTCGCTTATTGTCTTCGGATCGAGATATCGGGAGATATCGTTCTTATCGAGTATGATCTGAATATCGTTCTGTAATTTAACTAGGTCTTCGGGCATGGGGTGCACCATTCCCATAAAGGGATATCACATTCATCAGTTTTTCTTATTCAAGCGGCATACATATGTTGTTGATCTTCACGGAACGGATCCGATATGACCTAAACCCCTGTGTAAATAGACAGCACGCTGTAAAGTTTTATTTCGATAACATTTGGCGAGTTACATGATCGATGAAGGTTTTTACCCAGCATGTTCCGAGGATGGAAATCCTTATGTCATTTCATTCCCATGAACGCAGGTGACCCAGAGCAGAATGGATGATTTCCGGGAACCCGAACCTTGTAGAGAACGAAGGTTCGAAACGGAGAACGGCCATATTGTACATCCGGTGGTCCGGGAAGGAACGATCATATCCAGAGGGTTTCAGATGGATATCGCATCAAGAGCCATATCAGGCTCCACTCTCGTCGTGCTTCCAACCGGTATCGGGAAGACGATAATTGCCATTCTTGTTACTGCCGAACTGTTGCAGAATGGGGGTGGTAAGGTTGTTATGGTCGCCCCGACCCGCCCTCTTGTGGAACAGCATCTTACATCTTTCAAGCACTTTTTGAAGATCGATGAGATGGTGATGTTCTCGGGCTCCATGAAACCCGATAGACGGGTCGAGGAATGGAAAAAGGCAAGGATCGTATTCTCAACTCCACAGACGATCAACAACGATCTAAAAAAGGAGAGGTATGATCTCTCGGATGTATCACTCCTCATCGTGGACGAGGCTCATCGCAGTGTTGGAGATTACGCTTACACCGGTATTCTGTCCCGATATGACAGTTTGGTCCTAGCACTTACGGCTTCGCCTGGAGGTGACAGGGACAAGATCATGGAGGTCGTGGAGAACCTGAAAGTGGAACATGTTGAAGCCAGATCCGATCATGATCAGGATGTAATGGAACATATCAAGGGTATAGAGGTGGAATGGAAAAAGGTGCAATTGACCGGCAATATGACGGAGATCAAAGGATACATTGAGGATTTCCTCATGGAGAGAGTGAGAAAGCTCAGGAAACTGGGTTTCCTCAGAAACAAGAAAGCAAACATTGTATCGAAGAAGGATCTCCTCCAGGCAAGGGGAGAGATAACAGCAAGATACAACAAGAAAAAGGGATTGATGTTCGGCTCTCTACACAACCAGTCGCAGGCGGTGATAACATACCATTGCATCGAACTCCTTGAAACGCAGGGAGTGGTCCAGTGCAGGTCCTATCTGGATCGGATGAGGGCCAAAGAGAAAAAGACCAAGGCGGAAAGAGGATTCCTGAAGGACGAGAGGATCATCAATGCGATCTCCATGTTGGACGCCCATGATGGTCCTACCCATCCGAAGATGGACATTCTTGTCGATCTTGTCCGCAGTGCCGTAAGACGGGGTGAGACCTCGATCGTGTTTACTCAGATAAGGGATACTATACCATTGATTATGGAACGGCTGGATGATGTTCGGGTGGAAAGGTTTGTCGGACAGGCGAAGGGGAAGGACGGAAAAGGGTTGAAACAGAAGGAGCAGAAGGACATCCTGGACAGGTTCAGAAGGCGGGAATTCGATGTTCTGATCGCAACCTCCGTTGCGGAGGAGGGGATCGATATTCCTGATGTGGACCTCGTGGTTTTTTATGAACCCATCCCATCGGAGATAAGGACCATACAGAGGAGGGGGAGGACCGGGAGGTCCTCGAAGGGGAAGGTGATTGTACTGATAACATCCAAGACCCGTGATGAAGCCTATCTATGGGCCGAGAGAAGCCGGGAAAAGAAGATGGGAAATATCATCCACTGGTTGCACCTGAAGGATGATCAACAGGATAGCAAGCGATCGGGTTTGGATATCACAGATCATTGATCTTTGGCAATGGTCCTTCAATTTCGACCGGCACAATTCGATATTTTTCAGTCAGTGTCTACGAGCCTGGAACTGGCAATATCATTTGACCGTTTTGAACCTGTACCATTTGTTCTTGTAATACGGATGTTTTGAATACAGGATCAAAACCCAACCAATAAGGAACAGGATAGATCCCGTGATCAACAGAAAGTAGAATAATCTACAATTGATAAAAAATACATCGAAATCACTTTTTTCAGAGTTCATTGTGGGAATATTTGATTGAATATACAGGTTTAATAATTGGGCTGAAATGAAGGTTAGAAATCCGATTATGGCTGTAATTGAACCGAGGATGAATATGTTTCTCTGTTTTTTATTTACTATCTTCAACATCTATTATCTCCAATAGATCCAACTTATATAAGAACTTGATGGGTCTTTATTCGATATTTAAGTTTGACATTTGGTGAGTATCTGAAGTTAGTGGAGCGGATCCAACTTGGGCAGAGTGATGGTGAATCCAGAGATATCTGTCAGATGATCTCAAATTGAATGATCTGCCATGAGTGGTATAATTAACAAAGATCGTCGTCAATGGAGATCATCTCAATTATTGTAAGGAACGTTGATATCATTATTATTAACCAGTCGTTATCTTCCTCATCAAATTCAAGATCTTTGAGTATATGACGCTTTACTCGATCAGGATAAGTATATGCTCTTTTACCGATCTTGGGATACCTTTGGACGATCATGTGTGCAATATTATGGAATCTGGATTCTGAAAAGGGGTTGAGATCATCTTCTGTTACCCGCTCTGCATGATCAAGAGCAAGGGAACAGAACAGCGTGCAGAAAAGGTGGGCTTCCGAACATCTCGGATCGATCTTTACCTGATCTATTATATTACAAAAGTGAGGCTGCTTCTTATGCAATCTCTTACTCAAACGCATTTCATCATCATCATCCGCCGATCCAACCATTTTCTTGAATAGTTTGATGTCGTAAACAGTGAATTTCATGTGTGGTTAACCACCTCCATTGTAACTTTTCTAACTTTGGTCATCCGAAGTAGTTCATATATGCTTTAAACCATTGATCTTTTCCTTTGTCTCGAACGATCCATCACAAGGGCTTTTCTATCATCAAGTTCATACCACCTCGTAGATATAAAGCTCTTCAAGAGGAGATGTCCTTAATGACCAAGGTTACGGATCCGAAAGATCCATCGAAGAAGTGGAAGATGGAGATACTTCAGGAAGAGATCGACTGCAATAGAGATTTCCTGACCAGATGCGAATCACATGATGAAGAGGAATATATCATGGTGAAGGAGATGTTGATCGATCTGGAACAATGGATGGATGATCTGAAGAACAATTCCACCGATATGCTTTCGGATGAGGACCTTAACTGGAGAGAAAATGTTCTCAAGAACCAGATCACCATGCATCAGGGGGTATTGACGGGTGAACCTTCTCTTACCTCAGAGGATCGGCGTGTTATCAAAGGAATTATTGAAGATCTGAAAGAATGGAAAAGATATCTTCAGAAATGGAAAAAGGCCTTCTGCTGATATTCATACTTCCCCTGTTTCCTTTCCTGTTTTGGATTGGTGAAATGTATCGTTGGCTTTTCTTGGCATCATTACACACTCAGCTCAATGGTTTTAAATGATCAAGTGGGATATAGTATTTGCTGTAGCTCTTTCCGCTCAAGTCCCGGAACTGGCCTTCAGGGTTCTCGACCATTACGGTGGCTCTTTTTGTGATCCGTGAAATTATACCCTGATGGATCTCTCCCTCGAATTCAAAGGAGACCTGCTCACCCACGTTCAGACCATATCTGTTATTGGCGATCTCGTAACCGGTGACCAACTGGTGTTTTACGTCAGTGTGTCCGAATATCCTGATGCATAGCGATATGAACATAGGTCTACTGCAGCTTGAATTCCCAAGCACGGTAAACTCCAGAAGATGGATTAGCTCGTGTTCGAAGATGCGCATTGCAGCTTCCAGACGATCATGGCAAATGATCCCGTTCACGACTATCTCACGATCCTCATCATCAAAGGATTGGAAAAGAAGTTGTGAGGATAGTTTGATCACGTAGAATTTCGGATCACCGAATACTTCGGTCTTCCCGCCGGACCTGGTCATTTTCGTTGATAGATTGAAATATACCTGGTCGGGGAAGTTCCTTTTGAAAAAATCCTTGAAGAAGAGCTCGTCGTAGAGTTCGAACATCATCTTCAGATCAGAAATATTGATCTTTGTGAAGTTTCCCGCATCAAGGTATTCGGATCGATCAAGCATACGATCATGGATAAGTCGGGTTTTCCTGTCAATGACCGCAGGATGGTATTTCAAGTTCAGAACAAGATGGGATTCATGGTCGAAGGATCTCCTGTCCGTCGCGTCGGGGGAGGTATAACCATCATCGGATCCCGTGTTTTCAGTTGTAGCATCTATTTTCCTTTTATGTTCTGATGCTCTTTTTCTCTTTTTCTTTCTTCCCCTTGACATTGCATATCACCTTTCATACAATGGTCATTCCTTTCCCACTTCCTGGTTGATGTTCGTTATGCTTTTTTACTGGATGCCGAAGGTATTACTGTATTTTCCTATCATTTAACAGCTTCTTCAGTTCCATGATCTGATTTGAATTGTATTCATCCCCGGGTTCGATCTTGATCGCCATTTCAAACATATCAAGGGATTCGGAAAATCTATCCATCTCCCGATACATGGACCCTAGATTGGTGTACGGGATGGAGATGTCTGGTGACATTTCGATGGCCCGTTTGAATTTTATCTCGGCTTCTTCATATCTCCCGGTCTCGGATAGCTCCAGAGCATAGTTATTGAGAATTCCGGGATTTTCCGGCATGGATTCCAGCGCCCGCTCGAATTCTGAGAAAAGATCATCCATTTTATCCAATTCTTTCAATACGAATATGTAGAAAACATGTATCTCATCGCTTTCGGGAAAGGTATTGACCATTCGTTTCAGGATCTTTTCCGAGCGCTCCAGTTTTCCATTCACCACATCCAATTTGTATCCAAACGGAATATCATCATCTTCGAAGAAATCAAGTATCTCCTTAGATCTCTTTCTTGTCTGATTGATGTTCATCCTCCATTTGAATTCACTTTTCATCCGATCTCTACGATCGACCTTTTCCCAATCGACCGTGGCGAGGAACTTTTCCAGTTTCTCCTCATCAATTTCTTCTTTCTCTTCAGTATCCATTTTCATACCATCCATCTATCTCTTTTATCTCGGACCAAAATATCCATGTGGTCTTTTTCCATGAATGTGGTTCACTTTCATAAAAAGTTTCTTCACAATCTTTTAAACTCCTGGATCAATGCATGCCTTCTCCTGTTTCCTTCAGGGACCAATTCAATCCTTTCGTCGAATGATAGGTCCTGTCCCAGGATGGATCATGCACAGGAATTTTAAAAGAAATCTCCAAGTGTCCTTTGAGGAGCTTGTTTCGGGCGACCCCTACTTACAACTGGTCTCTCGAACATCGGTGGGAGATCGTACTTCTTGGAGAGCTCCTCCAACCTTCTTGCAACTTCCCCTGTTCTGGGAGTGATCCCGGGGCCCGCTCCGAACTTCCATCCTTTGCTCCGGGGGGGATACAGTTTCTCGTATTCCTTTACAAGAGAGGGTGAGTATCCCTTGAGAACATCCATGAACATCTCCCTCTGGGGACCGTTCGCTGTCAACCTGAGGGGCTCTGGAATGATGTGTCCACCCCCCTTCTCCTTCACGGCAGAAAAAAGTGGGTCCAGCTCTTCTTCCGTATCCGAGATGAACGGAAGTACAGGCATCAGTAAAGCGTCAGTTGATATTCCTGCTTCGGAGAGCTTTCCCATTGCATCGAGCCGATCCTCTGGTGTGCATGTATACGCTTCGAAGGTTCTATGGATCTCATCGTTCAGGCTTGTGAGGGAAAAGAACACTTTCACGAATGCACCCTTGTTCTTCAATTCCGGACTTTACAAGTTAGCTATTGAGTCCTGATTTTTCTCTGTTTCAACACCTTTATTCATATTGGAGGGGCTGTACAAATATATTGGTAGTTACCAACATATTTATACACAAATTATA
>JAYEPK010000214.1:0-4400 GCA_034723935.1 Thermoplasmatota archaeon | reverse complement strand
ATGGATTTCATCATGGCAAAGGATGATAACAAGAAGTTGAACAATTTCAATATCTCGGTGGCCTTGACCGACAAGTTCATGGAAGCCCTGTTCAATGCAGGTGAATATGATCTGATCAATCCAAGGTCGGGAAAGGTCGTGGGTTCTGCATCAGCATCCGAGATATTTGAAATAATCATCAATCAGGCACACAAGAACGGTGAACCTGGTATAGTTTTCATTGACAGGATAAACAGGGACAATCCAACCCCCCATGTCGGGGATATCGAATCGACCAACCCCTGCGGTGAGCAGCCGCTGCTTCCATTTGAATCCTGCAACCTTGGGTCCCTGAACCTCACTTCGGTACTGGATGGAAAGGGTGGGTTGGATTGGATCAAGTTGAAGAAGATAGTTCACTCGTCGGTGCATTTCCTGGATAACGTCATAGACATGAACAATTTCCCGTTGAAGGAGATCGCCAATAATACAAAGGCCAATCGCAAGATCGGCCTCGGTGTAATGGGGTGGGCAGATATACTGTTCAGGATCGGGATCCCCTACGATTCCGAGGAGGCGGTCGACCTTGCCGATAAACTGATGAGTTTCATCAAAAAAGAATCCCTGACAGCCTCCAAGAAGTTGGCGAAAGAGAGGGGAGCATTCCCGAACTATCGTGGGTCGACCTTCGAGACAAGTGGTGAAGGCGAGGTCAGGAACGCTACGATGACGACAATTGCCCCAACCGGGACGATCTCCATAATAGCAGGTGCTTCCTCAGGAGTGGAACCGCTCTTTGCCCTGGTGTTCAAGAGGAATGTGATGGACAGGGACCGGCTGGTCGAGGTGCACAGTTACTTCAAGGAGTTGGCTCACAAGGAAGGTTTCTTCTCGAAGGAGCTCATGGACAAGATCTCGGAGAAAGGGACCTGCAGGGGTCTGCCATCTGTACCAGAGAAGTATCAGAGGATATTTGCTTCTGCCCATGATGTTACGCCTGAATGGCATGTCAGAATGCAGGCAGCCTTCCAGAAATATACGGATAATGCGGTTTCCAAGACCGTGAACTTCGATCACGAGGCAACTGTCGAGGATGTGAAGAAGGTTTACATGCTCGCTTACGAGCTTGGATGCAAGGGGGTTACCATCTATCGTGATGGGAGCAGGGAGGAACAGGTATTATCTACGATCAAAAGGAAAAAGACGGGAATGGATACGGGTGTTATCAAACCCCGGGAAAGACCAAAGATGATACAGGGTGTGACGGGAAGGGTGGATACGGGTTGCGGTGCTCTGTATGTTACGATAAACTGGGACAGGTTCGGTCCCTTCGAGATGTTCGCAAACCTTGGAAAATCAGGAGGCTGTGCCGCAGCCCAGATAGAGGCCCTGGCAAGATTGGCCTCCCTTTCCATGAGGTCAGGGATCGATCCTTATCAGGTTGTCAAACAGTTGAAAGGTATCAGATGCCCGAATCCTCAGATCGGCCCTCTGGGGATGGGTGAGGAATCTGTTCTTTCATGTCCGGATGGGATGGGTAGGGCCCTTGAAAAATACCTGGAAGGAGATCCCCCATCCATCGGTGAAAGTGAGACAACATCTCCATCATTGGATTTCTATTCTCAGGAAGAAACAGAAAAGGATGTTGATGAGATGGGGGGTATGATCGTGGGTGTCTGTCCTGAATGTGGGAATTCCCTGGTCTATCAGGATGGGTGCTCTATCTGCCATTCATGTTACTATTCGAAATGCTCATAAGGTGATACTTAATGAAAGGTCCTGAATGGGGAATGGATCTCCCTCCTGGTCTGACCAGAAGGTCTCCGCTGGAGGGTGGCATCGGGATGGTCCAGATCGCCGTTCGTCCGGTGGACCCGATCCTGGTGGAAAAGCTCCGGGATGGTTTGAAGGAAATAGAAGGTCTGAACAAGAAATTGATGTGGGGGTCATCTCTTGGTGTCAGATCTATTGATGGATTTCACTATTTTCCAGATCTGGTTTCCATCGCAAGGGATCCTTCGGTATTGTCCATGTCTATAGTACAGTATGACCCTGTCAGAAGGACCTTCCTGATCTCCGGGAGCGGTTCCAGCGGGAATGCGGAGATGGAACTCCTCTGGTATGCCTTTGAAGTATTCAGATCAGATCAGATCATCTTGATGTTCAGGTCCGCCGAAGGGGGGGAATTACATCCTCCTGAACAGATGGATGGACGGGTCAATTATTTCCTCTCCAGAATAGATGGCTGGAAGGATAGTACGGTTCTTAAAACGGATGGAATGGTCCTCTGGAGAGGAGCTGACCTGGCTTCTCTATTCGTTTTTCTCGGGTCCGAAATTGATGTTGTTCTGGATCAATTCAAATCCCAGTGATCATCAAGCACCTCTTCGGTCTCGATAACGATCCCCTGCTTTACGGGAAGATCATCGATGATCCCGAACCAGTAGATGACCATGCCGGGTCCGAACAGCTCATCATATGAACTGAGCTGTTTCTTGAGGTTCTTCTTGACCTCTTTGAGGTCTCCCATCGAAGCCTTCGACTCTATCCAGTTGATCTCTTCACCTCTGAAGAATATCGGTCTCTCAAGGAGGAAATCCGGGGTTTTACCTCCTCGTTCCCTGAGTTCTTCCTCTCGCTTGTATTCGATGTTATGCTCATCCAACCATACTTTGAGCTTCTCCTCTCCAAGTATGCCTCTTTTTCTCTGAACCTGATTTCCTTCGGGCGAATATACCTGATCTTCTTCTCTGACCTCTATTAGCTCTTTACTCAATCTCGTGTCTTTTATGGACCTGGGATCGTTGATCATCTTGCGGAAGGATTTCCTTCCGTATTCCTGTCCGGTTATGATGAGAAAGGCTGTCATTACCGGGGAGAAGTTGATCTCTCTTGAGATCTCCAAGAGGCTATTTCCCCTGTTCCATTTGTGTATCAGTTCTTTGGAACGGGACTTGATCCTCTGGAATTTTGTGGTAACTTCCCTGATAGTCTTTTGAGTATAGACCACTAGATAGAATTCCTTGCTGAACTTTCTGTTCTTCATCCACATCCTGTTGATGTCCGAATACCTGTTCAGGTTCGCGTATATCTCCCGGTATGTTGTTTCATCCAGTATCATTTTGTACGTCCCTGCTTGGTTGACCTAACCATATTTGGTAGAAGTAACTTACGGTTGGTCTGGAAGATGTGGTTCCATGCTGTGTTTCGACAGCCTTTCAATTATTCTGTTCCAGTGACTTCCTTTCCAGTATATTTTGTTGCATTCACAACAGATGAAGAAGGTGTCGAATGAACTGAGTGTCCTCCCGGGTATGGTCTCGATCATTGAAGGTGTAAGTTCGGCTCTCTTGACGTATGAGAGATCACCATTGCATAGTGGACATCTTGATCTCCCTCTTGGATCCTTTATGGTAAAGATGTATCTCTTGATCTCTTCAAGCTGAAGATCCAGATCGTCGGAGATCATCAGCAGAGTTGTCGGTCCTTTTCTTTTGGATAGGTCCTTGTCCCTGGTTATCAGGACCCTGTCTGTTTCGATAGAAAGTTTTGCGATCTCCCCATCGTCTTTCATTGAGGGTGAGATCACATTATAGCCTGCTATCCTTAGCCATCGGGTCAATTTTTTCAGCATCTCGTCACAGACGAACCCTTGATCTTCCGTTTGCATTCACATAGATGATGCAACAACCTTGTTTTGCAATTTTCCAATGGTCAGATTAATTAACATGAATGCACACATATGCATTGAGAGAAACATATATATGCATGTATGTGTATGTATGTGCATACACCTGGGGGAAAAAATATGGATATACTCGAAACATCTAAGATCTTGTCCGATGGAACGGCATTGAAGATACTTGCTGCAACACAGGTTAAACCTTGTACTGCTCAGGATCTGTCCGAGGAATTTGGTGCTCCACTGGCTGGGACATACAAGAAGCTCAAGGAACTGGAAGAGAGCGGTCTTATTGAACCGCTTGACAGAATGCTCACATCTTATGGCAAGAGGGTTACAAGGTATACGTCAAAGGTGAGGGGATTTTTCGTGGAGTTCTATAACAACGAGTTAAGGGTTACCCTGGAAACAGATGCTGTAGATGGTCCGATAAGGCTCAAATGGAATCCTCTTGTAAACAGTTGATCGATTATCATCGGGCTCTTTAAGGGCCCATTATTTTTTATTTTTTCCAGGTGGTTGTAGTATATTTGTTGTACAATATGGAACAATGTTTTCGTCTATGTTGTTCAGTGTTCGTTTCATAAACCTTATATACTATGGTTGCACAATCTAGTAGCAGAAACAAATAATGGAGGAATTCGATATGAAAATGATCGCTTTTGCAATTGCCTTCTTCCTTGGCCTTGGTGCCATGGTTGGGATGGCAGCAGCTCTCAATCCTCTGAATGGTGATGAT
>JAYEPK010000213.1:0-4408 GCA_034723935.1 Thermoplasmatota archaeon | reverse complement strand
CCGGACCAGATCATCCAGATACCATGTCACAACCAGGTTTGCATCTTCCAGTATCATCGGATGATCAGGATCAAGGGATATCGAGAATGTAACGTTCTCGGTCTCTTCTATTACAACATCACCTTCGGGGGAGCTCTCCCTTACAAGGTCCACCTCCGGTGCCACAACAGGGTCCTTGACAAGGATATCGACATGGCTCTCGTGACTCATACCTTCCAAGGCCGATGTGACCTTGAAGAATAATCGGTGAGACCCGTACTCCAGCCTGGTATTGAACGACCAACCGCTTCCGATCACGCCGGAGATATTGGACCTCCATAACGCCTCTGCGTCCTGCACTTCCACATTGCTGGAAAAGGAACCGGAAAGACGGATGGACCCGTTGGATAGATGCGTTGAACCGTTTTCCGGTTCCTCGATAACGGAGACAATGATCGCCGTCTCATCCACATCCGGCCCGTAGATCGGACCAAGGGTCGAGGTCAATTCACCATCGGAACAATTGAACCGATAGATGTGCCTCCCAACACCAAGTGGAATAGACACCGAGAAGGTCTCGCCGTTGTCAAAAGAGCCGTCCCCTAGATGGCCGGTCTCTTCCGCATCCCTTTCCATCAGTGTCCAGTTATTCTCACCGTCGATACTGACAAGAACACCCGGATCCGGCGCGTCATCTTCGGGGTCCGTGTAGATCACGGTGAAGGTAAAGATATCCCCTGGAGTTCCCACCGAAGGGGATACACGGCCTACATCGAGTTCCGGAGGAAGGTTCCGATGAAGGACCTCAGGGCCATTTTGCTCCCCTGATGCAGGGAACCTTGTCTGTTCAATTCCATCGGATGCCTCGAAATGGAATGAATGAGAACCTTCATCCAGATATATCCCTGAAACGCCGAACAGCTCCCCATCCTTGACCGAACCATCACCACCTGGAAGATCTGACATTGCATACAGGATACTATCGATGAACACATTGATGGATGATGGAAGATCCCCATCAAGATCCAGATAATTGACACTGAAGGAAAAGGTCCCATCACTGTATCCAGAGACAGGTGTGACCAGACCGGAATCGAGGATCGGTGAATTGTTCGGGATCTCGACTTGTACTTTCTGACTATCCGTAACAGGTGGTGAATAGTGCACCGGATCCATTTTTGCATAGGCGGTTACCGTATCCATTCCGGCAGATATCGCACTGACCTGGAACTCGAAAGTGTCTGACCAGCTGTAGGGAGGGGAAGATCCCGAAGGAGACAGCCCTGTCAGGATCTGGTGGCTCCCGGTATCTATCTTTCCGGATGAGGAAAGCCAGACATCCATGCTGAAACCTGACCAAAGGGAACTCTCATGTGAGGCCGAAACATCGACGGTCACGTTGATCCATCCGGAGCTCCCTTTCAAAAGAGAGGAAGGTGCATCCACGGATCTGATATCAACGGTAAGATAGTATGATGATGAATGACAGCTGTTGCAGTTGGAACTTGCTCCCCTTGTCCCTGGCCTGGCAATGGTCTGATATGTTACAGAACCCAGGATCAGTAAAGTAAGTGATATCACTATTATTGAAACAGCAACAGACGACCTGATAAAAACCAACTCCATGATCCGATCTTCGTTCCATACTCTCTGGCACGATCCCAAATACGACAATATGGTTTATAACTAGTGGCCAATTCTTCTATCATTGGAATAATTGAAAGATCATGTGAAAAAGGCCGGAGCACCAGCTATTTTTGAGAAATGATCAAAAAAAAAAGAGGGATGTGCCGAGTTGACGCATCCCGGAACAGGAGTTCTACTTGAGCTCCTTTGCCTGCTTCTCGGAGAGGATCCTCCAGCACTCGTGGGGCCCGGATTGGGACTTTGCAACCGCGAAATGCCTACCTTTCTTCTCCCTGATATCATACTCTTCGGTCTTGAACTTGCTTTTTGACTTGACGTCGTAGAATTCGAGTTCTTTCATTTGCACACCTCCGTTGTTGGATCACGGAACAAGTTGTAAACGTGAAATCCCTATTAAAACTTGTTCACCGGGCAACTGAATTAAGGGTCAAATCGAACCAATTCCCGCATCATTTCAACCGATTACCCGTCTTCCCTTATCCGTTAGCCCATATATCCTTGCAACAGGGGGCTTGTCCATCCCATCCTGACATCCTTTCCGCAAAGGACAGGTTCTGCAGGTACCAGAAGAAGGATCAAAATCCTTGGCCACATCAACAATATATCCCATTCTTGAAAGCTGCTGGATGATATCAATGACCTTTTCCCGATCCACATCGAGCTCGTCGGATATCGAATCGATGGTATGTTCCCCTCCAGCTATCAAGGAGAGCACTTCCTTCAACATGACTTCCCGCCCTCCTTACTATCATCTTTTTCCCTGGAGATATACAAATACCTTCTGTATGTCCCTGCGAACACCATCGAAAGTATTCCGCCCGAAGTAACGGTTAAAGACCCCATGCCAAGGATATCATCAGTATACATATCTCCTGAAATGGCCCCCTCGGCGATGGAAGCAAGCATGACGACCATCACGATCACCATCATGAACAGACCGCTCATCCAGGCAATGAGAGAATGACCCGATCCTCCGACCTTCCCACTTCGTAAAAGAAAGTTTCCCCTGAGGTGGGTCAAGGCCACCAGTAACAGGAAAAATGAAAGGATCGGCTCCCCGGAGCCAATGGAAATACCCAGCAAATGTGGAGTTTCAATGAATATGAACAGAGTATTGACCGCGCATAGAAAAAGGTAGACCACCCCAAGGACGGGAGACAGGATCTTTACGACCCTGTTGATATCAGCATCATCCGAGTCCAAGAAGCATGCCTCCCTGATAGATCAACAATGCTGCGGTGTATGCAACGGTCGTTCCGTACAACAATGCGAAAAGCGTCCATTTCCAGGATCCTGTTTCCTGTTTGATAACAGCCACGGTGGCCATGCATGGCATGTACAGCAGAACAAATACCATGAGACCAAGTGATGTAAGTGATGTGAAGACCGGGTCTTTCGCTATGACATCCGTAACAGCTGCCCCATGCCCATCTCCCTGGTAGAGCACGCCAAGGGAACCAACCACGATCTCCTTTGCGAAGAAACCAAAGATGAGCGCAACCCCTATCTTCCAATCAAAACCAAGAGGTGAAAGAACAGGTGCGATCAGCACACCAAGCTGTCCGGCAATACTGATCTTGCTACCGTAATCCACTGGAGAAAGGGAGAGCGAATAATTGGCCATGAGCCACATCAGAATAGAACCCAGGAGGATCACGGTCCCTGCTTTCCTTGCATACAGGGATCCCTTCTCCCAGGTATACCTGAAAGCATCCTTCATGGAAGGGGAGCTGTAATCGGGGAGCTCCATGATCATGGGAGAAGGTTCGCCCTTCAGGATCGTCATCCTGAAAAGCCTGGCCGATCCCACAGCGACAAGGATCCCAAGCATGTAGAGGCCGAAGATCACCGCCCCCCCGGACCCCGGGAAGAATATCCCCGTGAACATGATATAGACGGGGAGCCTCGCAGCACAGGAAATGAACGGGTTCACAAGTATCGTTATCAGGCGGTCCTTCCGATTCTCGATGGTCCTTGTTGCCATTATGGCAGGAACGTTGCACCCGAACCCGATGACCATTGGTATGAAGGACCTTCCGGAAAGACCGACCCGGGTCATCAAACGGTCCATGACAAAGGCTGCCCGGGCCATGTAACCGCTCCCTTCGAGGATCGATATCAACATGAAAAGGATCATTATATTGGGTAGAAAGACCAGAACGGAACCAACACCACCTATGATACCTTCCCCTATCAAAGATGCAAGCCATCCCGGAGAGATATTGTTCATTGCAAGCTCCCCGAGATACCCGAATCCGATATCGATCAGATCTGAAAGTGGTTTGCCGAGACTGAAAGTTAGTTCGAACATGCCCCACATGATCAGAAGGAATAGTGGGATGCCTGCATACTTGTTCGTGGCAACCTCATCTATTATGGAGCTGAACGATCGTTTCCCGGGTCTTGACCTCAGCACCCTCCGGGTTATGGACCCCGCCAGGTCGTATCTGCGGTCTGCCATCTCTAGTTCCGATCGTTCGTGATCGATATCCTTCAATACCTTTTCAATATCCCGATGCAGCGAAGAGCGTTTTGACCGTTCCAGAAGGTCGTTGTCTCCTTCGATCAGCCTGGTTGCCAGCCATCTTTTCGGATACGGGCCCAGAATATTCCCGGATCTCTTCAGGACCTTCATCAGATCGGATATCCCGGATCCGATGCCGGGGCCATAATCAACAACATCCGGGACCTCTCTCCAGTTCCCCCTGAACGAAGCCAACTTGAGCTTCAATCCATCTATTCCTTTTCCTCTGGAGAGATCACATGCATGGATGGGAACGTC
>JAYEPK010000212.1:0-4417 GCA_034723935.1 Thermoplasmatota archaeon | reverse complement strand
TAGATTGATCAGAGGGGTGATCATTGTTAGGAAGAAAGATAAGAAGGAGATATTGGAACTTCTTGATGGGTTTGACGCAGAGGTCCATGTTCGGGAGGTTGTATTGAAAAGCAAAGATTTGAAGTCATTTGCTCTCAAGTAGATATCTGGAATATCTACTGAAAACGGACATATGGAAAAATTACCAAACGGTAACTTTTAGGGGTGCGAAATAGGAGCTGGAAAGATAAGAGAGAGGAATAGGAAATAAAATTATCCTACACCGGAAGCGTTCAAAAAGGGGGATGGATACTGAATGATCCAGGGACCGATTTTTCATGATGAATAATACCTGATCTGGTATCTGTAACCCTGCTCAACTAGGTAGAGCTGCCTGTTGATCCCGAAGGTCTGTTCGACGGTCCTTGCGGAAACAAGGGTGTAGAAATGGGATGTTCGGTCCTTCGGTCGAAGGATCCTTCCGAGTCGCTGTGCCTCCTCCTGTCTGGATCCGAAGGTTCCGGACACCTGGATCATCATACTGGCATCCGGAAGGTCCACCGCGAAATTGGCAACCTTGGATACGACCAGGATCCTGACCTTTCCCGTACGGAAATTCGAATACAGTTTCTCTCTTTCGGAATTCCTGGTCTTTCCGGTGATGATCGGAACATCGAGTTCCTTTGACAATCCCTCGACCTGGGAGATGTACTGACCTATGATGAGAATGCTGTCATCAGGGTGATTGATAATAAGCTGACGAACCAGAGCCAGCTTGGCCGGGTTCTCCGCCGCAATGCGAAACTTCCGTCGTTTGGTCGCATGCGCATAATCCATCTCAACTTCAGCCGGAAGTACTATCCGGTATTCGGTGCAGATAGCCTCCGCGATATAGCCCCTGTTCTCCAGGACCTTCCAGGGAACATCATACCTTTTTGGCCCTATCAATGCGAATACCTCATCCTCCTTGCCATCCTCGCGTATGAGCGTTGCCGTCAAGCCGAGTCTCCTTCTTGCTTGTATCCCGGAAGTGACCCTGAAAACGGGTGCTGGAAGCATGTGCACCTCATCATAGATGATAAGTCCCCACCCGTTCTTTCTGAATATCTCGAGGTTTTCCATATTATCCTTCCTGGAACGGCGGTGGGTGAGCATCTGGTATGTTGTTACAGTGATCGGTTTTATTTTCTTGTCAAGACCGGTGAATTCTCCCACATCCTCTTCCCTGATATGGGTCTTTGCATGTATCTCGTCGATCCACTGATGCACTGCAACGTTATTTGTTGTGATGATGAGAGTGTTGTTCGAGATCTCGGACATCACACCAAGACCGATAATGGTCTTGCCTGATCCGCATGGCAGGACTATTATTCCGCTTCCTCCGATTTTCTTTCCTGATCGATAGAATGCATCGACCGCTTCGAGCTGGTAATCATAAAGATCGAATTCAACCCCGTCAGAATCGACATCCCTTAAGGCAATATCCAGTTCGATGCCAGAGGTGTATCCGCAGAGGTCCTTCACCGGGAAACCCGCTTTCACCATCGCGTATTTCAGCTCACCACGGTCATTCTCATCGACAAGGAACTCGTTACCTTCCCGTTCGATACAGTATGATCCGAGTTTTTCATCACTGACCAACCGTTCATTGATCACGGGATCATCGACGACCAATCTGATCCGACCCGGTGTGTCCTTGACAAGGACGACCTTTCCGTAGTTGTTGTACCACTCCCTGATATCAGCAAGGACATTCCCCGGAATATCATACCTGGAAAAGCTTCTAAGTCCGCTTTCGATCTCCACTAACGTGATCTCCAGTGCAGCGGCATTCCAGAGGGAAAGGGGAGTGACCCTGTAGGTGTGAATGAACTCAGGGGACTTGACCAGTTCCGCAAAGGTTACAAGGAGATCCCTGCATTTGTCATATAATGGGTGTTCCACCTCGAGGAGAAATGTGTGATCGCTCTGGATCACCAAGGGTCCTTGCAATGTCATGATCTTTCCTCATCCTCGATGGATATGTCATATTTTTTCTTTATCTTGCCCAGGGTCTTCTTCACCAAAGGTTCGATCGTCGATCGAAATAAAAGGGAATTCGATCCGTCAGATATTTCTATCGGATGTCCTTCTTTCAACAATTTCTTCGATACGATCATCATCATCTCTCTGGTTTCGAATTGATATGAAACAATATCGACCCGCTTTATTTTTACCAGTTCCTTTTCCTTCTTTTTCATTTCTTGATATGTTCCAAGGACACTTATCACTCCTGCGGGAGGTGTTCTGATCCTATCTGTGGGGTGCTTTATCTTGATCGGCACAAGCTCGTCCCGTTCCATATTCGAAAAAAGCGCATCCGGGGATCGTATTATTTTGAGCTTGGATGATATCTCCTCGACCACAAGGTCGTCCCCGTGATAGCCTTCACCTTCCAGAAGGCCAAAGCCCTCATAGAGTGTGAATATCCCAGTGTGTGCATTCCATTCCCTGAGTTCGGTCCGGATATTTGCAGGAACCTCCCTGCCGGAGATAGTCCTCAGGAATCCTATGATATCCCTCTCTTTGTCCTCGACCAGATATCTGCTGATCTTCTTTTTACTCAGTTTGAGCAATACCGTGGTGTCATCCCGTATCCTCTCGGTGAACGGTTCGAGCTGCGACACCATACTCGCCGGATACAGGATGGAATCTACATGTATCTCGAAGTTGGGTTGTATCGTTACCTTTGGCTCCCCGATCCTCCCCTCCATGGCCCTAAGAAACCGGTCATTGATCCTGAATGCTTTCAGAACGCCGATCGAGGGATGCCGTGTATCATCATCATTTTCTATAGATGTCCAACGTTCTTTCCTTGTATTTGTCTGCTTGTACCCGGCATCATAGGCGACATCCACATATCTCATTGTCAGGGGGATGTTCTCGAGAAAACGTTCAACGAACCTGCCTTCCACCCTTTCAAAGGAATCATCGGCATTTGCCGGGACCGCCCTGATGTTTCTGTAACTGCCTGTACGTTCCTCAAAATTTGAGTATCTGTCCCCGTTCCTGTTGGTCTGATCATCGGGAATATTCTTCGGGATCATGAAATATCGATGTTCCTTCTTCAGATATTCGATGAACGATGCCGTATCATACCATGTACCTGTGTCGAGCCTCTTCAACAGGTTCAAAAGAAACATTCTGACCTTGTCGAACCGGATGTGGGGAACTGCATATACTGCACATCCGGAGGAATTGAAACTATCCAGAATGGAAAGCGGTCCAGCCATTCTGAAGAACTCACTGCCACATTCCTGGTCAGCCTTGATCAGTGTGTTCCGGAGATAATGTTCCTGATCCAACTGGGAAGATTCCAGGAATTCCTCGTATTTTTCCTTCCTGAATTCGATGTAATTGTCCTGAAATGATGGCTCCTGACTGAAGTATCCAATATACTCTCCTTCCAGGTCATATTTTACGAAATCGGTAAGTAGTGCCAGATTGTCGATGAAATCGATCCAGGGGGCCCCTCCGTTTCTCTTAACCTCCTCGATCACATCTTCGTAACCCATCAACTTTGCAAGTCTCTTCATGTCAGCCTTGCTCAGCTCGTTCGTTCTTACACTTCTCTTCACATCCCGCTCCTGAACATATCTGATGAAGATATGCAGATCCCGACGGAGCTCGTGAGTGTTGGTGATCTTGTTGAGTTCACCGACCTTTGATGCTATTTCAAGTTCCAGATCGACCACCTCCTCCATTTTCCCCCTCATCCGATCCATTCACTCTAACGACAAATCCAGCTCTCTCGACCGATCTGCAGATATCCGGGATGAGAGCTACGGGGAAGGCTATGAAATCCCCATTTAGAGGATGTATCCCTTTCTTGCCTGTGAACTTTTTTTGCAACCTGACCCTCAGACTGAGGTCCGTAACCCTTGCCATCACGATATTCTCATGTATGGTGTTTTTTCCCCACTTGTCATCTACCTCTTTCAGCGCTCTTTTGAAGGGTTTGGAGTTCTTCTTCAACCAGGAGACCAGGTTTTCATCGCGGATCTCCCGGTAATGGTTGCCGATACTGATCAGGTCAGGGGAGAATACAAGTTTTCCGTCCTCCACTATCATCGTGGATATGCCAGCAAGCAGTTCGAGCTCGGAGAAGGGAATGGTATCAAGGTCGATGTTCAATGATCCATTTTTGTCCTTCAAAATGAACCTATCTGGATCGGAGTCCTCTTCTTCCTTGGTCTCTGCAGGTCTGTAATGGATATTTTTCTTGAATTTGCATCTGGCAAGGTATCCCCATTTCACCCCTTCCTCACAGATTATATTGTTATCTGGTCTTTCTTTTCCAGGACAGATGATATCCCAGAATGCCGAGAGATCGTCCGCTTCGATCCACTCATCCTTTTCAAGTGTGGAAAATGCGTGCTGAAGGACCTTGATGGATGAT
>JAYEPK010000211.1:0-16842 GCA_034723935.1 Thermoplasmatota archaeon | reverse complement strand
TCGGGTTCATCATTTCGAGCATATCGAAAGACCCTACCGCAAAGAACAGAGCGATCATAACGAGTAGCATGAAAACACTGCCAAATAGCGTATAGAGAAAGAACTTGATCGCAGCATATTCTTTCCCCTCATGCAGGGTCAGATCGAGCATTCTGACAGCATTACCCAGTGCAACAGGAAGAACACCGGTCGTATTAGGATCAAGGGTTCCATGATGTCCAGCCTTTTCTATGTCAAGTATCTTCTTGATCCATGACACGACCTGGTGGCTGGTGGGGCCGCTTGGTTTATCGATAACGATCAGACCGGTATCAAGAAGAAGTTCGATCGGTCTTCTTTCCGGATAATGGCCGAAGCTCGAACTTGTTTCCGTCGGGCCTATGATCTCCACCCTGTCGTCATCTTCGGGAACGGTCATGGCACCAGGAGAGGAGGCTTGGATATAAATCATTGGCCCTCAAGCCGACTCGATAACACCCTGTATCAGGTAGATATCTCCCTGCTCAGTCTTTTGAGAAGAAGTTTTGACCTTTGAACTATCTCATCGATGAGCTGGATGATCCGTTCGTTGTTCTTCTTATCAGGTACGGATCTCAGCAATATTTCCCTTGCCGCAACGAGGTTCTTGACATCGGAAAGAAAGAGTTTCTCCATCTTTGAAGAGATTCGCCTCATTCTGATATTCGAGATCGATCCCCTGTCCCTTGAACCATGTTCTATGGACCTGATGGTCCTCAGTATGTCAGAATGCTCTGTAAGCATCTCGGTCATTATCCCATCATATCTCCTGTCGATGGAACCTTTCAGTATTATCGTCCCTTTGAACCCCGGGACCATACCGTCCGATACGCAGTTGAAACAATTCTGATCTCCCAGGTTTCCAATTCCGGTGCATTCTGAACAGTTTACGGAGAGAGCACCATCATTTATGCTGATCCTGTTCTTTTTCATCCGCCCATCGGTAGGATCTGGTCTTGACATGAAAGTGCACCGATTGGCGAAATGCTGCAATAGGTATTTATTTTATCCTTCTTACGATCCTTTTCCTGACGGTTTTTTCCTTCAGGGTCTCTTCCGAGCCATCAAGCAGCTCATCGATGGTCGCGATCGCCTCCAGCAGGATATCCTCCTTGGAACCTTTATCTTTGGGTCCTATCCTTGATCTGGAGATATTCTTCGCCACCTTACGACCGTCCATCTTTTTTTTCGGAGAGGGGAGTTTTTTGACGTTCCTTGTTATCTTTCTTTTCACACATGGTTTGGGAGAGGTTCGTTGAGTGTCCTCGGGAGATCTGGTTTTTGCAGGTAGCTCAGGGGTTGGTTCTTTCTTCTTATTTGGGATCTGGATCTTGGCTTTCCGCCTGACAATTTTTCTTTTCAGGGGAACCCTTTTCTCTGTTTTCTTGGGTATTTTTTCCTTCTTCACGTTCTTCAGCAGGATCACGTCATCCTCGTCCGCAACCTCGATCATCTCCTCGACATTGTCCTTTTCATGTTTCTGATCGATGATCTTCTCGAACTTCTCGTTCTCTTCCTTTTCGACCTCTGATCTGGGTATTATTCTGTTGTTACGGATGATAAACGGAATAGGTTTTGGATCGAAATCAACGTTTGACATCGATACGACCGAAAGCTCTCTCTCGATCGATCCTTTCTTGGTGGTCTTCTTGAGTTCTATTGCTCCGTCGAAGATCTCCATTGTTCGGCTCTTCATTTCCGGGCTCATTGTCTCGGATTCCAGAATGAAGATCGAGGCCATCTCCTCGTCCTTGAACTTGGCACGGAGACGCTGGACGAAATTGTACACCTGATTGTAATCGAATATATTTGTTGCAGGTCCGATGATATGAACAAGCCCTATCTTGTTGGTCGAAAAGCTTAATTCCCGGAGACCCTTGTTAATGGCTATTCCAAGATTGGAGAGGATCTTCGATGATTTCAGCGAGTGCCCCTCTTTCTCCACACCGATGATACGCTCCCCTCTCCACGAGAACCAGTCAACGATACGAAGGCTCCCTTCATCCTCCAGAGCATCTGCGTTCATGCCCTGGGACCTGAGGAGCATTCGTATGGACCGGGGTGGTTCCTTTGAAAGGACCATCAACACCGACGATCCTCCCTTCAGGCCAAGTGTGAGCATCTGGGTTGTGAAAATGTCCCTTTCTATTCCCGATGGTGATATGAAGAGGATGGAGTCACCTTTTGTAATGCCTCCTCCCATTCTCTGGTCAAGCTCCTCAATACCAGTTGTGACCTTGAGATACAGGGCTCCGTCGAGTAATCTGTTCACCAATTGATTATATCTGTTCAGGAGCTCGTCACGTCCTTCGAAGTAATACTGAAATGTCCTGGTTGCCTTTTTTACAGCTTCTTCCTTGCCGAGAAGGAATGTTGAAAGACCAACAAGGGAATTGAAGGCAGCAACAAGGGCACTGCTGACCTCGATATCACTTGCCTTTGACCAGTAATCCAGATCAAATTCCACCGTGCTGTTGTTCTTGACCTCGATATGTTTCAGGAGTTCATATTCTTCCCTGAGTATGGAGAGCTTCAGCTTGAAGGCGGATAGGTCCGTGTGCTTTGACAGGTCCTTGAGATATGATTGGAATATGTCCTCGAAGGTCTCCAGGATAGCGTCATGGTCGTTCGAACCCTTTGACCTCAGGAAGTTCTCTTTCAACACATGGTTGAACGGTTCAGGAACGAATGACATGAACCGATCATTGTTCTTCACCTCATCGGAGATCTCCTTGAAAGGGTCCTTCAATGAGTTCACGATAATGTCCTTCGCAAGTTCCTCTCCGATGAGCGATGATATGAAGTCCATGGATCTTTTCAGAAGCATCTTCAATGCGTCCAGTGATTCTTCATTGTCATCAAGGTTGTTCACGATCTTTCCGGATTCGGTCAATGTGAACTTGATCAGGACCGGCCTTTTGACCCGTGTCCTCTCGAGGATTATTCTGAAGGTGGAGATCTCCAATCGGAACTGACCTATCTCTGGACTTGTCATCTTCTTTACGAAGATACTGATCAGTTTTCCGTAGATCTCCATGTCCTTCAAGTTCTTCACCCTGTTCTATCCTATCACTTCGTCCGGGGATACCTCTATTCCGTTGTCCATTATCAGGAAGGGGTGCTTTAGAGGATCATGCTTCGTGAATCGCATCTTCTTCACTGTAAGGGTCCTTCTATATTCTCCCGATGTGCTTTCATAATCCATTTTGATCAGGGAATCGGCAACGAATTCCTCTATGCCGTATCTGGAATCTCCATCTCCCGTAACCTCGGATATCAGAAGGGTCGTGATATCAGCGTCCTTCAGGAACCTTGTGAACTTGAAGAGTTCCCTTCTCAGGAGTTCGTTAGATTTGTAGTAGACACCGACCGCTGTTAGGGAATCAAGGACCAATCTCTTGGCACCGCTGAAAGATATGTGGTTCTTGAGAAAGTCCTGAAGTGTCTCGAAGCTTGCAAGGCCCCATTCCAATTCCTCCGCCGATGAGCATTCGACCCGCATTTTTCCAAGGTCGATAAGATAACTCTTACCTTCCTTTTCAAAGGATTCAATGTCGAGCCCGTAGCTGGTTGCGGCCCTGAGTATCGAACTCCTGCTTTCTTCAAGTGTCAAATATATCCCCGGTTCGTCCTCATATCGGGCCCCATTGTAAATATAATGCATTCCGAATAGGGATTTGGCACTTCCCGGGGGGCCAGTTAGTAGATTGATGGTCCCGTCCGGAAAACCTCCGTTGATCAATTCATCCATACCCGGGATGTGGGTAGGTCTTCTTCCTTTCATATCATGTCCTCCTGATAGTAATCCTTGGTCAATATTATCATCTCTTCCTTGAGGCTGTTCGCCCTCGTTGGCCCGATCAACAGTATGGATTCACCATTGATGTCATCTATCATGCCGAAGGTCCTTTCCAGTTCGAGGATGTTGGACCCTTCCATGCACCTGTGCAAGGCTTTTTCAACGATGAACCTCGACAGGACACCGATCAGGGGTTCCAATCTCTTCTGGTACTCCAGGGAAATATGATGGGTTCCATTTATCATACCTGAACCATTCGATATTCCAGAGCTCATCAGGTGATCACCTCCGATATGGATACGATGAGAGGCTCGATGCTGTCTTCCGGGAGGTTTTTATTTGCAGCCAATCTAAGAACGTTCTGGGCCATGAGCTCTCCACCTATGGTGCAGAGAGAGCGGTAAACGTTAACGAGTCCCTTGAATGCTGACCCGTTCGGTGTCTCGGTATTTTTGTATGGTATGGGCCCGAGTATGATCCGTGTCATCTCGAACATGTCATCTGTTATCTTCTCCAGTATCTCATCCTCTATGGAATTGTCGATCGATAACTTGTATTTGCCCCATCCCACCCTGTCTATCAGCCCTTCCTGTCGAAGACGGTTAACTATGGTCGTGACAAGTTTGATGTCAAGGCCAAGTTCGATGGAGATATGTTTGGGGGACATCGGGTCGAGAGGATGATCTGAGAAAACACCGGCTATCATGTCGGTCTTTGTTTTTTTACTCCTTCCAGACCTCGGCCCCTTTTCTCTCAAAGATAATGACCTCCATAACCCTTGGCTCTGTGGCTCAAGCGGAATTACAGATATATAACATTTTTGTGATATTTATCTTGTATTGATAATGAACGGCATTATAATGCCCATATTGTTCTCCGTTTGCTTTACTCGTTGAAGCACGGGAGAACGGTATCGGAGCGGTCTTATCACAGGTCCTGTGATGATCGCAGTTTCAGGGATAATTTTTAATCCCTGCCCGGTATGACATTGTTGAAAGAATGTTTCCAATGAACAAAAAGGGCATGGATATCGAGAAAGTGGAGAATATCCTTGATGAGATGGGTTCCAGGAACATCTCGTTCGGTTCCGGCAGGATATTCGGTTCGATGTGCACGGCCCCCCATCCCTTCGCGCTCGAGGTCCACAGGAGATTTCATGAATCGAACCTTGGTAATCCTGGTCTGTATCCAGGTACCGCGGAGATGGAACGACAGGTGATATCGATGCTGGGAGATATCTTCGGTCTTCCTGATGTCAACGGCCATGTCCTTTCCGGAGGGACCGAGGCCAACATCACGTCGATGTACACTGCAAAGAAGAAAGGAGAGGGTAAAAGGGTCCTTTTTCCAAGGTCTGCCCATTTTTCCGTTCTGAAGGCCGTAAGGTTGCTGGACCTGGAACCGGTACCGATTGACCTGGATCGAGATTTCAGGATGGACACTCAGGACCTTGAAGATAAGATCGGTGATGATACGCTGATGATACTGTCCGTTGCCGGAACCACGGAGCTGGGTGCTGTGGATCCGATGGAGAGGATATCCAAGGTCAAGGGTGATGTCCCCCTCCATGTGGATGCTGCTTTCGGTGGATTCGTGCTTCCTTTTCTGGATGATCTGGGTATCGAGGACCCCAGGATAGGTCCATGGGACTTCTCAGTGTCCGGAGTGGACACTTTGAGTACCGATCCCCACAAGATGGGGTGGTCGACCATTCCAGCCGGATGCTTGCTGTTCAGAAATCTGGACCCTCTGAAATACCTGGCTGTTGGATCGCCGTATCTAACGAGCACAAGAGCCTACACACTTGCAGGGACTCGGGATTCCGGAGCGGTCGCATCTATTTTCGCACTTATGAAACATCTCGGAAGGGAAGGTTACGCCGATCTTGTGAAGGGATGTATGGAAAATACACATTATCTGAAGAAGCGTCTCATGGAACTCGGTCTTGAACCTGTCATGGAACCGACGATCAACGTTCTCGCTGTCAGGCACGATGAGCCTGAAAGGGTGCAGCAGGACCTTGCATCCAGGGGTTATTACATCTCGAAGGTGGAAGAACCCACCGCCTTGCGTTTCGTGGTCATGCCTCACGTGACAGTAAAAGCAATAGACGATCTCATGGTGGAGATGGAAAAGGTCCTCCGGTAAGGGGCGGTCTACTGTTCCTTTTCCCATTTCTCAAGTTCAAGGACCTCGGAAAGGGTGGAACCTCTCTTGATCTCTTCCCTTATACGGTTCTCTCTCTCTTTTACATCCTGGGCACGATTTGCGATCTCAACGGCCCTGTCCTTCGGTATCACCATGACCCCCGAATCATCAGCGATGATCCAGTCCCCGGGAGCAACGGTAAGGCCTCCGCATTCGATCTCGACCTGTAGTTCACCGAACCCTTTCGGTTCTCCAGCATTCGGTGCCAGGGTCCTGCTGAACACCGGAAACCCCATGTCCCTGATGTCATCCACATCACGGGCGGCACCGTCCAGTATGACACCAGCGATCTTTCTCATCCTGCATGACCATGTTGCAAGCTCCCCCCAGGGTGAGATATGTCTTGATCCGGCATCGATAACGATGACATCGCCGGGTGCTGCGATTTCTATTGCTTCCACAGTCTTTGCCCAGTCACCATCGATCGTCCTGCACGTAAAGGCCGGTCCCACGCATTTCAGACCTGTTTTGATCGGGTGAATTCCGATCATCGCTCCTTCCTTGTGCATCGCATCGGCCACGTTGGGTGCTGAGACCTGCATCAATGCTTCTCTCACACCTTCATCATCGGAGTATCTCTTGTAGAACCTGGAATCGACCGCCGTATTTTTTACAATGGCCTCTTTGATGTCCTGGACGGCACCGGTCACGTTCGCACTCTTCGTGATCGCTCCCCCCACGATTATGATGGAAGCTCCCGCTTCCAGCATGAGGTGTGCTGTTTCGGACGTTATCCCACCTGCGACAGCGATGGGAATATTTACCGCTCCGGAGAGCTTCTTTACCTCATCGGTGAAGGTCCTGCCCATCATCTGGTCGTCGATGGATACGTGGATGCATAGATGATCGACCCCCATATTTTCCAGTTCCACGGCTCTCTTGACCTTGTCTTTGACCCCCATCATATCGATCATGATGCTGCATCCGTATTTTTTCCCGGACCTGATGGCTTCCTTGATGGTATCATCATCGGTAACGCCCATGACGGTGTTCACTGTAGCGCCTGCTTTAGCAACGATCTCGGTCTCGAAACCCCCCGTGTCCATGGTCTTCATGTCCGCAACGATCTGAACGCCGGGGAACTCCCTTCTCAGCGTTCTTACGGCATCCATACCTTCACTTTTTATCAAAGGTGTGCCAGCTTCGATCCAATCTGCTCCCCCCTCAACCGCCTCTTTTGCTATCTGGACTGCTCTTTTCAGGTGCATCAGATCAAGTGCTACCTGTAGTTTTGGGAACTCTTCTTTCATGACCTGGAAATATCTCTGTATCGTATATCAATCCATCCCTGCACCGCATGGACCAAAGGACTGAAATAATTCATTTCATTACCATGTTGAGGTTTGGCAGCATGGAACATATATTTCGCGCATATGACATTAGAGGAATCTGGAACAAGGATCTGGACCCTGACATATGTCTTGATCTGGGGAGGGGTCTTGGGACATTGATGATGGACGAGCTGGGAATGAGGAAGGCGGTAGTTGGATATGATGTAAGGAAGACATCTCCGGCTTTCCATGGTGCCCTTGTATCCGGACTCCTTTCCACCGGTGTCGATGTCATCTCCACCGGGGAATGTGGTTTTGGGGTGGCACTGCATGCCGGACTTTCGACAGGGGCGGATGTTTCCTGCTTCATAACGGCTTCACATCTCGAACCCGAATGGAACGGATTGAAGATGTACTTCGGAAATGGGATAGGTTTTCCTGAAGAGAACATACTGAAGATAAGGGATATCGTTCTCTCGGGGAAGTTCAGGAAGGTGAAATGGCAGGATGCGGGGGAGCTGTCCAGTCTGGACCATCTTGATGCCTACAATTCATTCTGGATGGAGCGCTACCTCCCACTGCTCAAGGATGGTGGGATATCGATCGGTGTTGATTGTGGTGGAGGTGCGATGTGCCTTTCCGCTCCGAAAGTGCTTGGTTCGTGTGGTATGAACGTCGAGAATGTGAACTCGGAAGTCGATCCCTATTTTTCAAATAGGCCCTCGGAGCCAAAACCGGAGAACCTGACCGACCTCAGGGACCGGGTTGTGGAAAAGGGTCTGGATTTTGGAATTGCATTCGATGGTGATGGTGACAGGGCCGTCGTTTGTGATGAGACCGGTCGTTTCCTGAGCACAGACCGCCTGGGTATCATCATAGCCAGGGATCTGGTCCTTGAATATGGTGGAGGGGTTGTACTCGCCAATGTGGAATCCTCGATGGCAGTTGAAGATGTTCTTGAGCCGATCGGAGCAGATGTCAAGAGGATAAAAGTGGGCCATACCTATCTTACCATGGAAGCGAAAGAGACAGGTGCGATATTCGGTGTGGAACGGTCCGGTCATCTGATAGTTCCCCGACATGTGCTCTTCGACGACGCCATAACAGCTCCTCTGGAGATCGCTCGTATCCTGGTAAAGGAGAAAAGACCTCTTTCAGAAATAGCTATTGAGGTTCCGCAGTTCGCATCCCGGGCCTTTGCGTTTGACTGCCCCGATGATGAGAAGTTCAGGGTGATCGCATCCTTGACCGAGGAGCTCAAGGGAAAGTACGGGAATGTCAATGATATGGATGGGGTCAGGGTTGACATGGAGGATGGATGGGTCCTTATGCGTTGTTCCAATACTTCCCCGGTGGTCAGAATGACCGTTGAAGCAAGGGATGAGAGTTCATTGAACAGAATAAGCAACTTATTTGGGGATATCCTGAAGAGCATGATAGATGGAACAGAATGATCACTGCTTTGCTCTCATCTCGGAGAAATCCTTGATGTTTGTCAGGATCCTTGACATCATGGAGTGATATTTCTTCCTCTCCGAAAATTTCCACTTGAGGCTGAACCCGATCCTTTCGATCCTGTAATCAAGATGTGCCTTCAAGAGTGTTCCGTACGGCCTTGCCTCCACGATGAACCTCATGGTACCGAACATCGGTCCCTCGATGATGTCCAGTTCGAGGAACCCGTCATGATGGATGACCCTGACCTTGACCTGATATCCCCCGGGCATACCCTTTGGTTTGATCTCGACGATCTGCCCTATGTGAAGTCTGGCTTCCTGGGGGAAGTTCATAACACCCACGTCTGTCTGTCCCCAGCTGTGGGCAAGATTGATGTCAGTAATAACAGCAAAAACATCAGAAATGGGGGCCAGAATCTCCTCCGAACTCTCCTCTTGTCCAATGGCACCCATGTTGTGATCACCTCTATCAACAGAACGTCCGCATTTAAGGTGTAAGGTATACGTGTAGATATAATTTATTAAGGTCCAGAAAGAAAAATTGGAAGTTGCACATGCAACCATTAAATAGCATAGTTGCATGTGCAACTATATGGTCGGTGAGATCGAAGGTCAATGCGGTCCTCATTCCATCGGAAGACTTCTTTCTCATTTAAGTAAATACACAAGGTCCTACATGTCCGACAGGTTAGGGGAATTCGGGGTGGAAGGATCAACCTTTGGTTTTGTAATGTTCCTGTTCCACAGGGATGGGATCTCAGAAAGGGAGCTCACAGATCATATGCTGGTTGACAAGGCAACTACGACAAGGGCTATCACAAGGCTGGTATCCCGGGGTCTGGTCAGGAAGGAGATCGATCAGGGTGATAGAAGATCACATCTGATATTCCTGACAGATAGGTCGCTTGATCTTCACAGCGAGATGATGAAGGTCAAGATGGAGTGGACAGAAACAGTTATGAATGATTTTACCAAAGCGGAAAGAGAGAAACTTATGGAATACCTTGCAAGGATGGAAAAGAACATGGAAGAGAGCAGGGAAGGGGGACAGTGAGATGGCAGAGCTCTCTTCCATGAAAGAAGATAGCATGTCGGAACCCACGACAAAAGGTGTCGATACTCTGCTTGGGAATCCCAGAAAGGCCATTTTGAAACTTTCGATACCCATGATAATCGCCATGGCGGTCCAGACCGCCTACAATCTGGCAGACGCCGTCTGGGTATCCGGTCTCGGTTCGGATTCCATGTCGGCCGTTGGTTTCTTCTTTCCCTTCTTCTTCCTGATCATGGCATTGGCCGCCGGGATCGGTATCGGCGGGGGGGCTGCGATCTCCCGGAGGATCGGTGCCAGGGACAAGGAAGGAGCGGACAATGTAGCAGATCATGTTCTCGTTCTCATGCTTCTTATCGCGGTCATCTTCACAGTTCCGACCTATGTCCTTCTACCAGGTATCTTCAGATCGATGGGAGCAGGTGAAGTTGCAGATCTTGCAACCGGTTACGGCAGGATAATCATCGCTTTTTCATTGATCATATTCTTTTCCAACAACGCAGGTGCCATTCTGAGGGCAGAGGGAGATACGAAAAGAGCGATGTATGCCATGGTCCTGGGTTCGGTCCTGAACATATTCCTTGACCCTCTGTTCATCTACGGATTTGGATTGGGGGTCGCCGGAGCTGCATGGGCGACGATGATATCGTTCTCGTGCACGGCAGTACTTCTGTTCTACTGGCTTTTCCTCAGGAAGAACACCTATGTGACGATCAGACTGAGGCAGTTCCGGTTCAAGCTTGATATATTCAAGGATGTCATGAAAGTGGGATTTCCAGCAACCCTCCAGCAGGGATCCATGGCCTTCAATATGATGTTCCTGAACATCATCGTTGTAAGTGTCGGAGGTACCGATGGAGTTGCTGTGTTCTCTACCGGGTGGAGGGTTGTGATGATAGCCGTCCTACCGTTGATGGGTATTGCTTCCGCATTGATCCCGGTTGCCGGAGCAGCCTACGGAGCAAGGTCCTACAGGAAAGTGAAGGTAGCACTTTACCATGCTATCAGGTATGGATTGATCTTCGAGATATTCATATCCGTTCTTGTGTTCATCTTTGCAGGATATATTGTTTTCATATTCACATGGTCGCCGGAATCGCAGCACCTGAGACCGGACCTTGTGATATTCCTCAGAATGTTCTCTCTTATGTCCTTTTCAGCAGCCTTCGGAATGCTCTCGGGTGCTGTATTCCAGGCAATAGGAAAAGGTTTCAACTCGCTGCTCGTTACAATATTTCGGACCATAATTTTCTCCCTTGCCTTTGCATGGCTCTTCGGGATCGTTTTGGACTGGGGACTTATGGGTGTATGGATAGGGATCCTAACGGGAAATGCGATAGGGGCGATCATCGCCTATATCTGGATAGTTATTCATGTCAGAGGTCTCGAAAGCGGAAAGATAGTTACGATCGAGCATCAGGATAAAGCGAGTTCAAGAATTGAGTAACGGATCTCTTTTTTCATGCTTCAGGACTGAACTCAGGGATCGGATATGGGCAATGTGAATATGAATGTCGAGCCTTTCCCCTCACCTTCGCTTTCTGCCCAGGCCCTTCCCCCATGACCTTTGATTATGCCCTTAACAATTGCAAGACCGAGGCCGGTCGATCCCTCTACTCGTTTTCCGGTCCTGTAGAACCTCTCGAAGACCCTTTCCAGCTCTTCCTTCATGAGCCCCCTTCCATTATCCATGACCTTCACCTCGACCTCTTTATCATAGACTTTGGCGGTGATGAAGATGTCCTTCCCTTCATCGGAATACCTTGATGCATTTGAGAGATAGTTCGTGATCACCCTCTTCAGTTTGAACATATCTCCATTTATCGCAGGCATTTTTTCCGGAAGATCGATATGAATATTCTGGTTCTTTGAATTTGTAATAGTTACGATGTCTGATACGGCCTCCCTTATAAGCACTTCAAGGTCCAGCTCATTGAGGTCGAGTTCCATTGTCCCAACATCCATCCTTGATAGATCCAATGTATTATTCCTAAGGTGGTCCAGGATATTGGATGCCTTTTCCATATTCCGGATCAAGTTCTGCACGGGTTCCGGCAGTTTGTCCCAATTCATTTGTTCTATCAGCTCAAGATTACCTTTGATAACAGTGATCGGTGTTCCCATATCGTGTGATAATATGGAGATGAATTCGTTCTTTATTTGCTCCGCTTCCTTTAGCTTCTCATTTGTTCTTTCCAATTTCATCTGAAGGGCCTTCCTGAAAATATTCTCCTGTTCCAGCTGTTTCTTCTGGAACTTGATATCATCCCTTGCTCTTTTCAGGTTCAGATGTGAATCGACCCTTGCCATGAGTTCATAGTTCTTGAAGGGTTTTTCCACATAGTCCACCCCGCCTGATTCGAAACCTTCCATTTTTGATTCGTCATCGGTCCTTGCCGTCAAAAATATGACCGGAACATCTGCGAGGTCCGGGTCGGCCTTGATCCTCCTGCAAGTTTCGAACCCGTTGATCCCCGGCATCATCACATCGAGGAGGATCAGATCATAATCTTTTTTCTTCAATTTCTTCAGTGCATCGTTTCCGTTCATGGAGAACGATACCTCGAAACCTTTATCCCTGAGCATCGAACCAAGCACTTGGATGTTCTTTGGTGTATCATCTACTATCAGAACCCTCAACTTTCTTTCGCCCTTGAGATCCTTCATTTCAATCCCCCCCTTCCAAAGCAGCGTGGGCTTTTAATTTTGATATGAACATCTCGAATCCATTCATGTGTCTTATCATGCTCTCAATATCGAACCCATCCACCAGATCATGCAGCTCCGCTCCCCATCTTCCCAGGCTATTAACACCGTGTTTCTCGCTGAACTTCATGATATGTTCTGCAAGGTCCATGGCATCATCTATGGAACCGGTCTCTAGAGCTGATCCTATCTGAGCCTTCATCTCCCCCATCAATGTTGGCATTACATTTCGGATGACCTCCGGATCATCGTGGATGCTTTCCTTCTCCAGCATCTTCTCATCGATCTCCTCTTCGATCTTCACTTCATTGTGGGGTAAGAACCTTGCAAGTTCTTTCAAAAGGGAAGAGCGGTCCACGGGTTTCCTCAGATATCCGTCACATCCAAGACGTAGTATCTTTTCCTTGTCCCCTTCCATAGCTGAAGCGGTTAGTGCTATCACGGGTATGTTCTTCAGCTCATCATCCATTTTTATCCTTTTTGTTGCCTCAAAACCTGTCATCACGGGCATCTTCATGTCCATCAGGGCAAGGTCGATACCGCCTTCCCTTAGCATTTCGATAGCTACCTTGCCATTTTCAGCTTCGAGGAACTTCAATCCCCTCTCCTCCAAAAAGCCTTTCACAAGTATTCTGTTCTGCTTGATATCGTCTATGATCAGGACAGTTGAGCCTTTGAACGTATAGTTGATGTTCTGCTTAGGTCCGCTTTCTGATTCATATGTGGAGGCTACTGCGACGTTGAAGAATTCAACGATGAACTCGCTTCCCTTGTCCACCTCGCTCTTTACCCAGATCTTCCCGTTCATCATCTCAACTAGTCTCTTTGATATTGCAAGTCCCAGACCGGTTCCTCCGTACTTTCCGGAATCCTGTCCTTTCATCTGTTCGAAGGTACCGAAAATATTTTTCAACTGATCCTCTGGAATTCCGATCCCGGTGTCCTCGATGCTGAAGCGAAGGTCTATCTGTGAACCATCCTCGAGTATGTTCGTCCTTTCCACTGAAAGCTTGATACCGCCTTCATCCGTGAACTTTACTGCATTGCCTGCCAGGTTGAGTAGGATCTGTCTCAATCTGACCTCATCGAATATCAGGGACCTTGGAACAAGTTCGCTCACCTCAACATCAAATCCAATTCCCTTGTCATGCACTTTTTTTCTAAATATCTGCTTCATTTCGTTGAAGATCGCATGGGGGTTTGCACTATGATAGTTCAGTTCAATCTTACCTGCATCTATCTTTGAAAGGTCCAGTATATCATTTATCAGCGTGAGGAGAGTTTTGCCAGAGGACCTTATTGATTCCAGGTAGCTGCTCTGTTTATCACTTAGTTCCTGGTCTGATAGTAGATCGGCAAATCCGAGAATTGCATTCATGGGTGTCCTTATCTCATGGGACATATTGGCCAGGAACTCCGATTTCGATCTTGCTGCTTCCTCTGCTATCTCCTTGGCTTTTTCCAGTTCCTTTTTCTGTTTGATGATGTCGGTTATATCCCGGTAGATCGCATAGGTTGCTACAATGTTCCCACTCAGATTGATTGGAGTTCCCAGGACTGAAACATCTATCAGATCCCCATTCTTTGATCTCCTTTTCGTTTCGCAATAGACAGTGTTTCCATTCTTGACGTTTAGGGTCAGTTCTTTGCTCTCTCTTTTCTTCCCCCTGGGTATTATCAGGTCCAGGTCGTTTGCTCCCTCGGCTTCCTCGGAGGTATATCCGAACATCCTTGTGAATTCCTTGTTCACTTTTTGAACGACATCCTTCTGGTCCAATACAGCAATTCCCTCGGGAGCTCCTTCGAAAAGGTCCTCCATGTAGGCCTTTTGCAATATTGTTTCATGTTCTATCTCCTTGATCCTGGTAATATCTGAAATGATAAGACCCAATCCCTCTCCAACCCTGAATGCCTTAAGCGAGAATTGTTTCATCCCAGGTGTCCAGTTCCATATAAGTTCGGGGACCTTGTAAGGTTCTCCTGTTTCGATCGTCCGTACGTATGCCCGATATCTCTCATCATTTTCCCTAAGCGAAGCGATTTCCGTGATCTTCTTTCCTATTGCCGTTTCCGGAGGAACATTGAGCTGTTCAAATCCATTTTGATTTGCTTTTACAAGCTTGAGGTCCTTATCGAGGAGTATTATCCCATCCGTTGCAGAATGCATGAAGCTTGAGAGCAGTTCCTCACTCTCCCTTAGCTCTTTCTGAGCTTCCTTTAGTTCCGTAAGGTCCATTATTGCACCTGTCAGAGAGATCGGGTTATCGTTTTCATCAAAGGACATCTCTCCTGAGAATTGGATATAATGAATGCTATTATCATTTACCTGGAACCTGAAATCCCCTGTCTCGAAACCCCCCATATCAAGCCAGTCATGGAACCAATTTGAGAAAGCTTCCTTGTCTTCGTGATGAACGATATCTGCAAGATTGTCATAACCTATGTTTCCGATTTCCGGATCAAGTCCAAGTATTCTTGAGGTCTCCTCGGAACATGTCAGGATGTTGGATGAGAGGTCCATCCTCCAGCTCCCGACATGGGCCAGCTCTTGCGCTCTTTTCATATGTTGATGTGTCTCGGCCAATTTGCATTCGGTCTGGTGTTTTTCGGTGATATCCCTGAATATGCCTCTTGTCCATGTTGGTACACCATCAACGATCTTGCATTTGACGGACCCTTCAATATAACGCGTTTTTCCGTTCTTTGATATGAACCTCGCTTGGAAAATATTCAGGCCTGTACCGGATATCAATTCCTGTAATGTTCTCTTGCACTCATCAAGATCATCGGGATGGATGATGTCCCATAGGTTCAATTCGGCTATTTCGTCCTTGGAATAACCCAATTTATTCATCCACGTTCTATTTACATATATGAATCTGCAGTTTTGATCGACCCACTGTATCAGGTCATTTGAGTTCTGGATGATATCGATCCACTGCTCTTTATCTATGTCTTCAAGAATGTGCTGAAAATCACGGCATTTTTTCGTTGTCATATGAAAGCACCGGGGAACATTGGTATTAGAATCCAAAGCCTGGTTGCTTTCATCCATTGAGAAAATATAAAAGGGTTCTTTGCCAAATTCGCGAATTGATATCCGGAAGATGCCTATCCGATGGTTCTGATCCTGGAGCCGGATGTTGAGGGGACGACCTCGAATCCCGTTTTTATCTGTCTCTTCAATTCTCCCACATGGGAGATAACACCGACCATTCTCCCCTCTCTGAGTTCAGAGAGGACCTTGAGCGCTGTCTGGAGAGTTTCCTCATCCAGAGAGCCGAAACCCTCGTCAATGAAGAGAGCGTCCATGTGTATGCCGCCGGACCTTGACTGCACCACATCAGCAAGTCCAAGGGCGAGGGCCAGTGATGAGAGGAACATCTGACCCCCGCTCAATGTGTTCGCAGGACGGTCCAATCCTGTGTAGTTGTCGTAAACATCGAGGTCCAGTCCAACTTTTGACCTTCCTCCCATCTCCATTTCATCGGCTCTCTTTAACAGGAACCTTCCACCGGATAGGATCTTCAATCGGTGGTTCGATGAGATCAGGACCTCCTCGAACCTCTGTGCAAGGAAGAACCTCTCCAGGCTCATCCTCGGATTGTCAAGTCCCCTGACCTGGCTCGAGAGCTTTCCGACGATCTTCAGTTCCTTTTCAAGATCTTCGATCCCTTCCCTGATACTCTCGATGTTCTTGATCTGGTCCAGTGACCATTTCAGGTCCTTTTCGATATTTGCCCTCTCTTCACCTGCTTCCTTCCATTCATTCTTGCGGGTCGTTTCTTCTTCCTGATACTGCTTTAAATGCTCTTCTTCCGTTATCTCGAGCTCTCTGCCGAGTTCCTCTCTTTGCACTTTCAGCTTTCCCAGAAGGGCCTCGTTCCTTACGATCTCATCTTTATGCTGCTGAAATATCTCCTGAAGGCCATCTTCTGTTTTCCTGTTCAGCAGTGCGGCTCTCAGGTCTTCAATATCTTTCAGGGATGGAACGTTGATCTTCAAAAGGTCCGAGATCAGCTTCTTTTCTATCATTTCCTTTTTATCTATCATTTTTAAAAGGCTCTCCTTTCCCGAACGAACTCCTTCTGATACGGCAGAGAGCTCCTTTTCAAGTTCATTGAAGTCGTCCCTGATCCTGGTTATCGATGTTCTCAGGTCCCTGATCCGGATGTTTGATTTCTCGATCTCTTCCCTTGTTAAACCGGAAAGGTTCTCATCCGTCTTGAGATGGTCCAGTCTTCTTGTCCTTTCCTCAAGGATCGATGTCAGGGTGATGATCTCCTGATCCAGGGGTTTGATCCTATCTTCCAGAGGGTCCAGCCCTCTGGA
>JAYEPK010000210.1:0-4494 GCA_034723935.1 Thermoplasmatota archaeon | reverse complement strand
TGAGCTGGAAATGGTCGGGGAGCCTGTCCTTTCCTTCCAACTTGGCAGGTTCGTCCGAGGATATCTCGAGACCAACGGTCAAAGGGGAGCCCTTGTGGACCACCGTTTCCATTATTTTCCTTTCCAATTTGAGGTCCAGTCTCTCTGAGAGGCTGTGGAATTCCATTCTCCGGTATGCAAGATAGAAGAGCACTGCAGCGCCCATCAACCCAACGAGAAGGCTCTGGAACAGGTATGCCCACAAGAAGAGGACCACTATGCAGAGGACCACCATCCGGCTGGTCAGTGTGAACCTGCTGCCGGACATCACAGGACCTCCACGGAATGTTCGATCCTCAGATCGATCCCCTCTCCCCGCAATCTGAACACCATCTTGTGTGTTCCCTTTTCGAAGGAGAGCAACATGTCCACTGGACCTAAGGAGGACGTGGAGTTGATAACAAGATCGAGATATGCGCCCGTATTAGTGGTGATATTTACCGGTCCTGCGGCCTTTTTGATATCGTGCCACGTAGATACGGATCCGATCGAGATGGTCAGATTGAGGTCGATGTTCCGCTCTTCGATGTTCCTGAGACCAATAGAGAATACGGCTGGTTCTCCAGCGCTTACGGTCCCTGGGATCGATGATTGATCCCCACCTGGTCCGGCAGCGAACATCTCTATCCGGGGGTCCGAAGAGCCAACAAGATACCCTTCCTCAAAGACCTTGACCCACAGGTGAAGGTCCCTGTATTCATCCCCATCAACAAAAAGAAGGAAGCGAAGCTTGTATGCTCCAACCTCGAGAATGGAGAAGTTCACCTGTATCTCGCTGGTCTTTCCATCCGGAACCATGACACCCATTAACGGCTGTTGACCCCTTGAAACGGTCACATGATCGAAACCCGCAACGGTCCTGTTGGATGCGGCCGGATCAATGGACATCACCAGGGAGTAGTTCATATTCCTGTGCTCGTGGTTGCCGATACCGATATACACTAGCTGCTCTTCATCGAGATGGAAGTTCCTCGGGTATTCGTCGGCCATGTTGTTGGCACCAAGGATGTAGAACTCCGTGAATGCCTCGCCTTCCCTGGGGACGACGATGATGTATATCAACATCCCGACCGAGAGCACCATCATGACCACGATACCGACCGTCAGGAGCTTGTCCATCTTTGTGTAGTCCTCGGGGATGGATAGATCGATCACAATTGCAAATCTGTCCTCCATCGGAACGCCCAGGCGTCTTCTCACGGCGATCATTCCTGCTATCAGAATGAATGCATACTGGGATACGAGAATGGGCACGAGCCTTATTCCAAGATGATCCGGGTCCCACTCGTAGGTCCAGTTCAGAACAAGACCTATCAATGGTGTTATCGCGATGGACAGCCCGAGTGACAGGGCCACCCGCTCAAGTCCATCAAGACCTTTACCTTTGGTATTTTCATCTTCCGGGGTCTCTTCATCATCGTCCGAAGAAGGCGGGTTCGTAGGTTCTCCGTCCTTGTCGAAGTATTTCTTCTTTTCCGGATAGAGTGCGGATATCAGCATGTATCCAGGAAAGAAAAGGATGAACGGCAGTCCAAGAACGACCCGTAACGCTTGAAGTTCGATACCGGACAGCTCATTGACCAGGATCACGATCACAAGTAAAGTGGAGACTGCGATGATACCATACAGATCATAGGGCTTCTTCCTTATCTCCACCCTCATGGGCAGAGTTACCGGTAACTTTGGATATATGGTTTATGTCTATTATTTGTGATATCGATAACCATCCTTTCAGAGAGGGGTCTCCATTTCCTTCTGCGGTTTGAAACCGAGACCGTAAACTTCGTGAAGGTCGGATATCACCATGAAAGCGGTGGGATCCTCTTCGATGACGATCTGCCTCACCTTGTAGATGGACCTTCTGGTGACGACACAGAAGATGATCTCTTTTTCCCTCTTGCTGTAACCACCCCTGCCGTGAAGGATCGTTACGCCCCGATCGATCTCCCGGAGTATCCTCCTGTTGATGGCCTCCCATTCATCGGAGACCACGTAGAGACCTTTCGTATTGCCTATGCCTTCCACGATCACATCCAGGGTCTTTGAGGAAACGAAGAGTGCAACGAACCCTATCAGTGCAAAACCAACACCACCGAATACCACCGCTGCGGCAGTTATAACGAAAAAATCAAAGATCAAGAAGGCCTGCCCGGCTGTCAGCAGCCGGTATTTCACAGCGATCTGGGCGAATATGTCCGAACCCCCCGTCGAGCCCTGCGCGCGAAAGACCAGACCTAGTCCGGCTCCCAGCATCACTCCGCCAAATATTGCGGCCAGCAGGGGATCGAGATCCTTGAGGGCATCCACTGTTGCAGGATCGGAAAGGAGGTAAGGACTGTAACCCAGGAGGCGATCGTAAACGATATTGTCGATAAGATCTACCGAGAGGGAGAACATGGAAAGACCGTAGAATGTCCTTATTCCAAACCTCTTCCCGAGGACCTTGATACCGAGGAGGAAGATAGGGATGTTGAGTGCAAGCATTCCGAGTCCGAGCGGGATCCCGAAACTGCTCCGCAGGATGATCGAGATACCGGAAACACCGCCTGCAGAGACCTTGTAGGGGTCCAGGAACCAGAGAAGACCAAGGGACATCAGTATAGACCCGAGGGTGATCATGAGGTAGTCCTTTATCACCTTCACAAGGACCCTTCGGTCCATTCTTTGCCCGGACATGATATGCCGTCTCCTGTCAGGCGAGATGTGAAAGGGGGCCCCTATTTGAATTTTGTGAAAAGTAGGGCTTCGCACCTAATGTCTTAATCCTCCACCTAAAGTTGGTCAAACTCCGGACATTAGTTGCAAAGCCGAAATCAGCAAAAGTATTAATTAACCCATATCCCGTTGGTCATTTAAGTGTAACAAGCTTTTCTTGTTTGGAGAGATTGGATGGTAGATTTTGCGGTGGATACTTCAACGATAAGGAGCCTTTATGAAGGCGGATACTTGGAGGATATGGTTTCAGTTCTGAAAGAGATGGATGATCATTTTATTCTAAGTGACGAAATCAAGGGTGAATTAAGTAATAGGATCAGAAGAATAATTGATCACGAGATCAAAGCGATTGACTATTGGCCCTTCGATCAGGACAGGGACACTTTAATGGATAGGTGCGATGGAATTGCGAGGCATCGATTACATAGAGGAATTCATGGTCAAGAAAAGGATTTCTCAGTGATTGGGATAATGGTTCAATATGACACCGATTACGTAGTATCGGAAGACCATCATCTTAAGGTTGTAGCTGATGGTTATATCATACAGCATCTGAGAGGGAGAGCGAAATCACCTCGCGCACTCGGATTGCCTGGTATGTTGGAGTCAATCTGTGCCAGGAATAAGAAAGTTTTATCAATCTCCAGAATGATAAAGTGGTGCTTGGATATTTATGGAAAGAGAGAACTACCATATTGTGTAAAGGAGTTCAAGAAGGGTAACATGTCAATGGAAATCGTAAAGGATAGGTATCGTCCTTATCCAAAATCGATATATAAGACAATAGGTATCGGCGGCGACTGAGCCTTAAAAAAGTGAGATACGAGGGCTGTAAATGACACCTGAAGAAGAAAGGGAGATCCTGGTGATGAAGAAGTCTCAGGAAATTGATGAGAAAGCTTCTGAAATAATTTGGGCCAAAGCTCAGAAAGACTTTAACCAGGAGATGGAGAGAGTAGTGGGGAAGAATGTATTTGTTCTTGGTGATGGAAAAAGGTTTTCCCAATCTGAGAAAGTTAAAAAAGAAAGAATATCGGCAGCAGTGGCTTAGGTGTGATACATGGGAGATAAAAAGATTGAAAAAGAGGAAGAGGTGCCTAGTACTGAATCACTCCCGATCTTTCGGTCTCCTCAGTTTATGAAGTATTATGCCACAAATTTTAGATGTGGAGTAACTGAGGTAGATTTCCGTATTGAGCTTTGCAATGAGAAGCTTGAAGTGGATAAAGGTTGGGAACTGATCACAGATGCTATGGTGATCATGACCCCTGAATGTGCTAAGAGGATGAATGATTTTTTAACACAGGCTATAGACCTATACGAGAAGAAGAACGGTGAGATCAGGGTCAAAGAGCATAAAGAAACCTATTGATCAGTTCTTTTTCATTTTCCACCCCATTCTAGCTTGTGCTCTCCTTCACTCGGGTTACCCTATCTATCAATCACATAACTCGGCGGTTTTGCACTAAAAGTCTGAATCCGGCACCTAAAGTCGGTCAAACTCCTGAAATGTCGTGTAACAGCCAATAAGTAGAGTGCGGAATATATTACATTCAGGACAAGTGGCCACTATACCAATGTATCCGGGACACATTCCCCACTTTCCGCAGTTTCAGGTTTGCTAAAAACCTAATTTAATTTCTCACTTTTCACCCTAAATTCGTATATGATTCCATCGGAACACCTGCCATCTCAAGTAGTTCTTTCTGCTTGCTAGATAAAGTTGTATCGAAGGTTTTT
>JAYEPK010000209.1:0-4524 GCA_034723935.1 Thermoplasmatota archaeon | reverse complement strand
TGTCAAGGAGATAAGGCCTGTTATCGGAGCTGCCTATATCACCGGTGTGACCATCGATGAAAGGACACTGTTATCCATCATGAACCTACAGGAGAAGCTTCATATCACCGTCGGTAGAAAACGGAAAAAGGTGGCTATCGGAATTCACGATGCCGACCCGATCAAGCCGCCGTTCAGATACCAGGCGGCCGATCCGGAAGAGGTAGAGTTCGTTCCCCTGCAGAAAGATGACAGCTGGAACCTGAAGAGGATACTTGCAGAGCATGAAAAAGGAATGGACTATGCCTGGATCCTTGATGGCTACAAAAAATACCCTGTGATCACCGACAGCGAGGGGAAGGTGCTCTCTTTCCCGCCGATCATCAACGGGGAGCTTACAAGGGTCTCCGAGGAAACGAAGAACATATTCGTTGACTGCACAGGCTGGGATCTCAAAGCAGTGAAACTTTGTGTCAACATCGTCTGTTCCCAGATGATCGCACGTGGTGGGAAGCTCCATTCCGTAAAGATTTCATATCCGGAAAATGCCGGGTTCGAAGAGATGGACCTACATACAAGAGATTGGCCTCTGTTCGAATGGGAAACTGCGGAGATGGACCTTGACTGGGCATCTTCATGGCTCGGGATCGATATGAACAACAAGGAGATCGAAGGGTCTCTCTTGAAGATGGGATTTAGGAACATACTCATCCAGGACGGAAAGGTTACATGCAAGGTGCCTCCCTGGAGGGGAGACATCCTGCATCAGGCCGACATCTCCGAGGACCTTGCAGTGGGTTACGGTTTCCAGAGGTTCAAAGGAAAAGGACCATCCACATACATGACAGCCTCGGAAAGGGATATGACCACACTGAAAAGAAGACTAAGGGAAGCCCTGGTGGGACTGGGTTTCCTTGAAGTTTCCACCATTTCACTTTCCAACGAGGAGATGCAGTTCGAACTCATGGGCAGGGAGGAGCGGGAACATATCAGGATCACGAACCCCATCACGATAGACCATACCATGGTGAGGATGTCGGCCTTGCCCTCTCTATTAAGCCTGCTTCGAGCCAACAAGCATAGAGACCTACCTCAGAGGTTGTTCGAGATCGCAGACGTAATGGTGGAGAACCGCAACAGGGTCCTTTTAACAGCTGTTTCCGAGAACTCGAAAGCTTCTTTCTCGGAGATCAAAGGGATCGCTCAGAGGCTGCTCAAGGACATGGAAGTACCATACCTTCTCGGCCAGGCAGGGATCGGATGCTACATCAGAGGACGAGGGGCCGCACTTTACACCGGTGGCGAGAAAGATGCACATTCTCCGTTCCCGGAACTCTCGGAAGAAGGCAAGTCTCCGTTGGGTCATTTCGGGGAGATCAGCCCCAGGATACTATCCAGTATGGAACTCCCGGCACCGGTATCGGCCCTTGAGATGGACGTTGAAAGAATGCTATAACATATCAGGGATGGTTGAAAGATCAAGTTTCTGATGGATCGGACACTTCCTGATCATTCCCTTTTCTTCTGATCAGGATGATCGCTGAGATCACAGCAGAGACCAGAAGGAAAAAAGCTGAAATAACTATCAGTATCAAAACAAAGGGAGATCCGCTCCCATTATCTTTCTCCTCTTCCTGAACCTCCGATCCCAGGGACACCTTTGATGTGTTCACCTGGAACGTAGTGTTCAGGGTCATCGAACGGCCGGAACAGTCCCTTGCATACAGTATAAGCCAGTGATCACCATCTTCGAGTTCCAACAGAGAGATCTCGTTCGATGGCATCAGGGCTTCTGACATGGAACCATCCAGGGACCAGTTGACGATAGGATCGCTGTCCTCGATGTCCCCATATCCGATGATGAAGGTCATGTTCTCGGATCTAACGGAGAGCCTCATGTCAGGTTCTTTCACATAAACCCAGGGATCGTTCAGGTCGATCCTGAACTGCAGGGATGATCTCTCTTCGATGTTACCTGCTCTATCTTCCGAGTAGTAATGTAGGATATGAGATCCCACCTCTCCAGCACCTATCCCATCATTGTTCAGCATCCATGGACCTTCGTCCAATCTATACCATGTTCTACCAACCCCGCTCCCTTTATCTGACGACGAGAGCTTGATGCTCACATTCGATATGAACCAACCATTTGACCCTTCCTCACCATTTATCGAACATTCTGTCCCTGGATATGATGTATCTATCTTGAGGTCAACGGATGATAACGGCGATGTTCGACCGGAAAGATCGGTCGCCCTTGCCTGAACGGTATAGGACCCGTCAACACCTACGAAAAGTGGTGTGTTGTACTCATCCCATAAACCGTCAAGGAACCTGCACAGTATCTCATCGGTTCTGCTATTGTTCTCCTCTGTCGTTATCATTATCTTCACAGGTGACCGGAACCATCCGTCCTCACCCTCTACACCATTCAGCTCGAAACGAATCATCGGATCGATAAGGTCGATCCTGAAGTCCAGGGTCCGTGTCTCTCCGACATTACCTGCTTTATCAACGGGATAGAGATCAACTATGTAGGTCCCACTTATCTCAAAGATCACGGTCCCTGCCAGATCATCTTCCATAGGTCCATTCATCTCGATGTCCTTCCATGGACCCATGTTCGTTCTCATTGCAATACGGTCAATACCGCTAAGATCATCGAGGGCGAGGACGCTCAGCTCCACTTCGCTCACGAACCAATCGTTCGTACCGACAGTGCCGGTAAGGTCGGTATTGACCTCAGGCAATGTGGAATCGATCTTGAATATTGATGAACTTGAACTTTCCACATTCTCAGCAACGTCCACGGACCAGTATTCTATCGTATGCACCCCATCATCCGTCACAGTGAAGGTTCCGTTGTAGGTCTCAACATTTCCTCCATCTATTCCATAAAACGTGTTCTTGACATCGGAGATGTTATCTTCCGCCAGAAATGCTATGTTCACCGGACCCAGAAACCAGTTATCATACCCTTCCGGTCCATCTATCAGAATATCCGTAATAGGCGGGTCCGATTCCCAGGTGAACTCCACAAAGCTCGTTGCGGTGATCTCCGTGTATGCGTCCTGGTATCCGTGAACTGTCAGGCGGTGCGTGCCTTCCTGAAGTTCGATACCGTCCAGTGATGCTCCCCATTTTCCGTTGATTATCACGGTACTCATCGGCGGACCGCCGTCAATACTGACATTGACCTTGTCCATCTGCGCCGACACCGGCCCTGTGATCCGGGAATTCGGACCGATTATCTCCCCTGTCATCGGATGATCGATACTTACATGGCCGACCAGGCCCTTTATACAGAAGTTCGATGTATTGTTATAGAGATACAGATCTTCCCACATGTCACCGTCACGGTAGAAGCTCTGGTTCGGAGCGGAGGTCGAATTTACCCAACCATCGAAAGAGGGCTCCCTGGTCGGGCCAAGAAGAAGCGGGACCTTGGACGTCCTGTCGAATGCTATACCTCCACCTGATACCTCGAGCATTATATGAAAATCATCACCCTCATAGATGTCCAATGGAGCATCGAACATATGCGTATGGAGCCCCCTTCTTTTCTCGTAACCGGATATTTCCTTCATGGGGTTCTTCAATTTTCCCATCTCGAAGTCGTCGTAGATCGTAACCTTAAAATGGATATCATCCTCGGTCGTGAAGAAGCTGACACCCTGTAGCTGTTCGCTCCTGTCTGCCGTGAAACTGTTGAAGGCTTCCGTTGAATTCGTCCAGGTATCCCTCCACCCGTGGTAATCGTGATAATATGCTTTATCAAATACCAGATATGAGACATTCCTGAAGGATACTGCTCCCAATTCGGGATGTCTGCCTGCATACTTGTCGTAATACGAGATCCAGAAATATGTTCCGAAGGGCCATTGCGACCCCCAGCTGTTCTTGATCAACCATGCACCCGGTTCAGGAGCCATTGTGACCTTGTTGTCATCCCAGCCGACCATTGTGACAGCATGATTGAGCAGGAGATCGCTGGAAGGAGGTTGGTAATGGGTAAGGTTCTCCCCCTCACGGAACCTTCCATCACTGAGCATACTGGTACTCATTCCACCGTTTTCCATGATGGATTCCTTGATATCATCTATTCCATCTAGTTCATCGTCCATGGTATACCATTCGATATGCATTGGATAATATTCATGATAGGAGTTGAAGGTCCTTTCCGGCGGATCATCGTAGTTCTGGCCGTCCAACTCCCTGACCGCTCCTTCACCTCTTGAGAGGTAGGCTGCGGACATCAGATAATCTCCACCCTGGTGTACCCAGATGCCCTCATCCTCCGGTGTATCCACATCATCGTTGTTGTGATTATTGAACCCGTTCCACCAGTCAAGGTGATACTCCGCCAGGTTCGGTTCCTCTTCCTCTTCGACAAGCTCCCAGAGACCCGTTTTCATGAGGTTGCTCTCCATGGAGGCGATGGTCGCATGGGCCCAGCAGGTGCCTCCTCTCTGGGATTTTACCTCGGTAACATAACAGGAACCACTGTCATCCAGGAGCGAGAAGGTCTCCGGAAGTTCATTTCTT
>JAYEPK010000208.1:0-4548 GCA_034723935.1 Thermoplasmatota archaeon | reverse complement strand
CGAGATCCCTGCTCCTGAAGAAGACTATGCGGAGATGAACATGAGATACGGATCATTGGAAATTCAATTTTCTGAAGTGGGTCAAGGATAGGACCCACTACCATCCTATTGATCCGTTTATTTCGTCATTCCTCCTCCAGCTCGCCTTCTTCTTCCTTTGATCTCTTAACGAAGATCAGGATCACTATGAACAGGATCACCAGTACGACTCCTATTATGAAATATAGCATCCGGTTATTACCATCCGATCCATCATCATCACCGGTATCATCGTCATCATCCTGTGGAAGTTCCTCTGCCGGGACGAATACACTGATCTCTTCTGTGAGCACTCCCTGACCGATGGAGTTCGAGGCAGCCACCTGGTAATAATATGTCATATTCTCATCGATATCAGCATCGACATAACCATTTCCAATACCGATTTCTATCAATAGAGATACGTCACCCGAGGAGGTTCCCTTGAAGACGATATACCCTGTTATCTCACTTCCACCATTATCTTTTGGAGGTTCCCATGTCAGGTTGATCTCGCCCTCTACAAGTTCACCGAACAGGTTGATAGGCGAACCCGGTTCGGTTATCACGGGTATCGTTATGTTTACCGATCCTGTCGAACCACCGGGTCCCAGGGCATTCAGCGCTCTGACCGAATAATAGTATGTATTCCCTCTATCCGTTGTGTTATCAATGAATGATGTGGAATCGGAGAATCCTATTGATACCAGATCATCGGGGGAACTGCCTCTCATGATCTTGTATTCCTGAACAGGCCAACCACCACTATCGATTGGCGGTTCCCAATCCAGGTTCACCTGGCCACCTGTCTCGTTTATCATCAGGTTCAGAACCTCTCCAGGGACGGATTCATCACCCAGGACGATCAATGAATTGTTCAGATCGGTCCAGTCAGTTGCAATGATCTCAACGGTCTCTCCCGGTCCTACGGTTATTCCGGACCTTGTGGCTGTGGGAAGATAACCGACCCCGGGACGATCCGTACCATTCCAGACCTCTTCGCTCATAACGTTGGTCTGGAACATCACATCGAAGCTGGTGGGCCCTCCTCCTCTGTTCTCGAACACTATTCCGCTGTAGTCATCATTTGCCCTTAGAACATGGACGCCGTCACCATGTTCACCATCATCGTTCAGCTCGGCATCAATGATCTTCATGTTACGGAATCTTGTTCCGTATTGATGGACGAGGGATGAGTTGTATTCTTTGTTGTCATCATCCGAACTGTACTCCATCACACCACTATATGGATCCCTGTCGGGATATTCCACAGAAACCGTATCATTGGAGCCTTCCATTACCTCTGCATCCTCTATGCTGAATGCTGAGGTCCCGTTGTTGATGGTTGACCAGTTGTAATTTCCATCCTCCGTTCCTGTTATATTTGTGGTGTAGTTGCCCTTAGGAAGGAAATACGATGTCGGTTTGTAACCCGCTCCTCCGAACATGGGCAGAGGGGCAGCATCCGGAATATCCCACATCAGGGATCCATCTTCTGCAACACCGCTCACATTGCCCTCTTCATTCTCGATGGAACATTCGGCGGAACCTGCAAGAAGATTGAATATCCCCTCGACGGTCAAAGGCAGGGTCCTGTCCCCGACCACGGTATCATAAGGAACGAATCCGAGTCCAACTGCAGAGGACCACTCCGTTCCACTGGTCCAGTCAAAGGACCAGTCCCAGTATGTTCCCGATCTCTCGATCTCGATGTATGGGGGATTGTCGTTCCATTCATCCACATGCCATGCCATACCATCGCAGTCTTCCTCCCTCGAGAAAGGCGCTCTATTGGAATCATATACGTAGAACCTTATCCGATCACCGGTGTCCTCGTATGCATAAGGGACCACAGCATGGGCACCCTCATTGCATATCATGGTGAGTATTCCCATTTCCTCGGTGTCGATCGAATGTTTGACCATTGATATCATGGGGCCCATTCCCGAGATTTCGGATGAGGGTATCAGACCGTTAATCAGTGTACCTAGGTAATCGTTCAGGATCTCTGCCGACATCTGTGCACCCTGATGCTCCTGAACGTATCTTTTCATCTCTCCTTCCCTTTCCAGATCACTCCAATCGGATACTCCCGACTGTCCGTAGTGGCCAACCGAAACATCTCCGTGATAGTGCTTCAATGCTGTGGAGCTCATACCGAAGCACTCACCATTTCGCGCTATGTGGTGGAATACTGCCCCGTAGAATATTGCTGCAAGTGGATCAGGTGCAAATGGTTCCTCGATCAAGTAACCCTGGCATTCCCATCCGTCCCACGGTGTCCAGTAGGGAAGTCCGATACAGACCCATATGTTCAGATATACTTGATTGTCGAAGACATCCCTGTATCTTCCGGTTCCCAATGGATTCCAGGGGTAACTCAGAGTATGAGTGCTGTTGTTGGGGAATCCCAAACCGTTCTCCAGCTGCCATACTGGCTTGGGGAATATCTCTATGGTGCCTCCAAGTGTCGAGGATCCCACCATCGTACTGACGGATATCTCATAGACACCAGGTTCGATTGAAGACGGTATTGTGAAAAAGTATTCGATATCGGGATAGGGGCTGTCTGTCACGGGCACCGTCGGAATGTCCCCAACATTTACCCCATCGAAGAGGATCTCGGCACCCATTAGGTCGGTTCCCCTGAGCCTCAACGTGGTTCCTTCCCAGCCTGTATCGGGGGTGTGGTCAGTAAGGACCGGTGGTCTTGGGGTAACATGGACATTGACAGCATCCCTGTCGTATGTGAACGTCTGATTGGAATGGTCGTAACCATCCTCGACCTTCAGATCGAATACAAGATCCACGGGATAGTTGGTAAGGTCAACCGAAAAATGAGGGGTTGCCGTTGTAGGGTTCTGAAGATCAATTTCTATCGGAGCAGAATGCTGTAGGGTCCATTTGTACGTCAGTGGGTCAAGGTCCGGATCATAGGACGGTGATGCATCCATTGTTATTACATCACTTTCACCTGCATAGATGTCATGTTCAATCACCATTGCCACCGGAGCTCTGTTCACAACCCTCTCATCGAAGATATAGAACGGATGATTTGACATCACGGTCTGATCAGGATATGCGGAAGATGACATTATTATCCTCACAAGGCCCTCATTGGTATCCACCGCAGGAACTGTCCATGGTGATGCGATACCGAATCCTTCCTGAATGAGCCTGATATTTGTGAAAGTTGAACCATTATTGGTGGAATAGGAAAGGGTCAGAGTATCGATATGGGTTGTTCCAGTAAGTGAATACCTTATCATCTGGGTCTCTCCCGAGAGCAACCACAGACCACCGGGTACCGGGGGATTCGGTTCGATAAGGGTTACCGATGGTGTACTGGAACTTGTTATGATCCTGTTATCTGATGAGCTGATATCATTGGCATACTCCTGCCATTCTCCATAAATTGAGATCACCTGCACCTTGAGCTCTGTCGTGGCAATTGATGGAACAGTCCAATCATATTCGAAATCGTTGTCATGATAACCGATGGATATCCATGACGATCCACCATTGATGGAATACCTTAACCGCACATCGTCGATGACCTGTTCGGGATCCTCCGAGGTCTTCCATTTGATCGTATAGGTTGTTGCCGAAATCAGGGTAACCCCGCCATCAGGCTGTATCAATGTTACCCCGGGGGAGACTATGTCGAAGATTCCTGTTATATCGGTGGACAATGTGGATACGTTGCCTTTAGACATCGCAAGGACCCTTATCTGGCACTGACCGCTCTCAACATATGAGGGAGACCACCAGATCCAACCCCTTGCAGGATCATACCAGTCGAAGTATCCCGGAAGGCCCTCCCAACCGGTCCAGCCGGACCCGTTGTTCGTCTTCCATTCAAATCTTAGACCTGCAACCAATCCATCAGGGTCATAGAGATCGTATTTACAGAGATAGTACTTGCCGTAGCTGACGATAGATGGCTCCTCTGTGAACTTTATCGTGACACCTGGTTCTATCGTGAAATAGGCATCCGATTCATCCTGATCATAGACGGTATAGGGTTTGAACAATGAACTTACCCAGAAGACCCTTATCCTGCATTTGGTTGAATTGATGGTGGGCGGTATGTTCCAATCCATCGAACCATAGCCATGAGAAGGATTGTTCGCAAAGGACGAGATGACCTCATATTTCTTGTCTCCATTTGTGGAGTATCCCACTGAGATATAGCCTGATGATCCCGATACCGACCATGTTATCTTCTTCACTGAACCTGCTACCAGATCCTCTCCACCATCAGGTGAGATCACATCTATCGTGTTCTCCTTTGCCTTGATATTCGGCATGGGAAATACCGATATCATCAATAACATGAATATAGAAATGATCACAGTTCTCTTCCAAAGATCGGCTCTAACAAATTTTCTTGGTAAGTACCTTGTCCCGTTCAAATCCAAATTCCCCTTATTTGATATTCATCGGATTGGTATATGTATTTTTTCATCCTATAGGATATTCAAACTTTCAACATAGAATTTATTTGGCCAGTCAACCTCAATGTAGATG
>JAYEPK010000207.1:0-4574 GCA_034723935.1 Thermoplasmatota archaeon | reverse complement strand
AGCATCTTCATGACTGAAGGCTATTAGTATAGAGATATAACAGAACAGATGCAGCACCATCGGGATGGAGCCCCGTGTGGACCATTTCATCATTTTGCTTTTTCCCAGAGAAGCAAGTGCCTGTGCCGGCACATCGAGAATGTTCCACTTCAGATAGAACATGAAAAAAAACATCTCTCCCAGAAAAAGAAGCAGGAAGTCCTCTTCCCTGTTATGAAGCAAAAAGGCAACAAAGATCAGCCATAGAAATCCCATGACCACTGCGATGGTCCAGATCAGCAGGTGATTGCCCCCCTTCTCATCAGTCTTCTCACCGAAAATCCTCAGGACCTGATCCAATTTCAACTTCGATATTTGAAGGATCAATACTGCTACCAGATCTATGACACCCCCTATGAGGTATATCTTCACAATGTAAATTCCAAAGAATAATGGCTGGGTTAAGAGCTCATCCGAAAAAAGCGAAGATAAATAAAGCAATAATATCAAGATCATGATAAATGCAATGAAAAGAGCGAAAGAATAAAGCACGATGAGTGATAAAAGGGTGATCGATATACCCTTCAGGATCCGTACCCTGCTCACACCATCACTCTCCAGACGAAAAGAGCGGTGTTGATGACCAGATAGGTGAGATATGTGAAATTGTATATTCTTGTGCTTCCGGGACCTTCAAGGTGTTCCTCTCCCGAAAGGGGGTTCTTAACCATCAGCAGGTAGGTGATGGGCGCTGATAACAGGATGTTCAGAGCTCCCATTACGAGATTCCTTGCGGACAGGACCTTCAGGTCCCTGTCCCTGGTCATTCTCTTGAAAGCCCATACAAGCAGGAACCAGATCACGAATTGAATAAGAAGAGCGACGATGAAGGAGGCCCACCCGGTAACTGCATGGATAAACTCCGAGAAGCTCGCCCCTGCCTTCTCACCATACCCAACATCTACTACCTTTCCAACAAGGTCATCATCCGGGTTCGCGTCGAAGTATTCCACGATGTAGCAGTGTTCGTCATCGATGAAGGCGGAGTGATCGGGATCCATGCCAAGATCCAGTGAGTTCTCCTCCGGTGTCCTCATGATGATGATGGTGTCCTGGATGGGATTGTCCCATCCTTTTGAGGTCCCGAGTGGGAAATACAGGCACCCATCATCCAGTTCAGTGGTGACAGAAAGGGTGTGTCCCTGGAAATCGGAGAAACCGTATACGGCAAAGAACAGGGACTTCATCTTCTCAAGGATATCGAATGGGGCATCATCGCCGTTCCATTCCCATTCCTCGATCCAATTGTAATATCTGTCCATCCATTCCTGATCGTATTTACTTGTGTTGTATCCAGAATCGACCAGCTCCCTTAATCCCTCATAGCTGTTCTGTACGATTTCCTGCTGGACCTCCGTGTAGGAGAGCCGCTTCTGATCCTCGAACCCGGATAGGATCCTTTTCATCGTTAGAGGCATGACCTCCATGAGCCAGCTGTAGTCCTCTTCGGGGATGGGAGGTGAGGGCTCTGTTTCGATCACCGCAACATACTGCTCTTTGTATTCTTCAACCACGTCCCTTGTAATGGTCGGGAGTGTTTCCAGGTCCACAACAGAGATGAAATCCTCCAGGGTAGCATTTGCGCTCACCGAGTATATACTTACCGAAGCTCCGTCGAAATCATAATGGGAAATCTCTTTTACCTCCTTGTTCGCCTGAACCGAGCCGTCGTCAATTTCTCTCATCTTGTTGTAACCATCTCCACCCGAGCTTGAAAGAACGTATTCTTCTGCAACATGAAGCGAGAGCAAGCCAAGGGGAGAGGTGACAGTTGAGGTCCCAATGTCCTTCAGTCCATTTCCGGCCCTCTCTGCGAACCTTCCGGTGGTCTTACCCAGGTCCTGTATGGAACTCTCCGAAACGATCCGATCGTATCCTATCTCCTTCAGGAACTTTGTATCGTTGGTCCTTTCCATATCGATATCTTCGGGGAGCTGTCTGAATGGAACAAGTACAGTAAGGTTCTGCGAGGGGGCCAGGGAGAATATGGAAAGAAAAAGATCTATCCTCTGGTGCGTGGAGTTCAGCAGTTCGACATTTGCCAGCTGTCGGGATTCAAAGGTCGTACCGTAGAGCTGTCTCGCTTCCTCATCATCTTTGACATAGGTATAGATAGGAATACTGTCGCCGCTCACGGGCGGGATCAATAGAACAAGAAAAAGTGCCACTGAAAAAATGATCAGCAGACGGGTCGATCCATCATCCATGTTTAACTCTCCCGACATGCAATATAATATTACCATGGTTTATAAATCGAGTGGAACAGGTCTTTTACAAATGTATCTTTGAACCTATTGACATACCATTTCATCAATGGTCAGCTCTCGTTTCACCCCATCGAGGATCGTTCTTATCCATTGGAGGAGAAGATGATCGCGCTTTCTTCTTCGCCTCTTCCTTCTTTCTCATTTTTTTCTTTTTATCGTAACGGATGTACACTATCAGGACGATCGCGGCGATGATGTACGGTGAGAAGCTCAGCAGTATCACAAGGCACATCACTCCTCCGGTGATGCCCATTATCAAACCTCCTATCTGCGGAGGGTCCTTTATCCGGACCCGGACCTCGTACTCTCCCTCCCCCTCTATGTCGAGATATATCTCATCCTCGACATAGTAGTTCCCGGAGTATGTCAGCCGTTCCACATCACCGCTCTCCCGAAGGACCGCCTCATCCGAGTTGTAGCTGGAATAGATGTTCTCGTACAGGTGAGCATGGACCTCTCCATCTCCGGCGGTCTTCCTAATGGTGATCGTGACGTCCTGATTGCTCTCCAGCTGGATCACATACCGGTCCGTATCCTGATACTCCATACCCCGATACCTGATAGTGTACACTCTGGCCTGAACTGTATCATGGTCCTTCAGGAAAATGGTATCATACTGGTCCTCGGGTTCCTCCGGATCCTCCAGGTCGAAATATTTCACATGTATGGTGTAGGTCCCGTTCCCGGAGAGCACCAGGTAAATGGAGTCGGGATCACCAAGGTTCGCAATCTGGTCCTCAAATACCTCTCCCGGGATCTGTAATATGTTCTCCCCGTAATAAGGATCATCGATCAGGTTGAGATCAGAGCTATATCTTAAGAGGGTGATTTCCGTATTTGCCGTGTCGGTCTTCTTCAGGGAATAGTATACCAGATATCCTCCGGGAAGATCCAATTTGAATATATCCTTCTCCCGGAGATCCTCGCTTGTACCATTCGTGTTCAGCTCCCCATCGGTGTCCCCTTCGAGAAGCACTTCCGGCGTATCAAGCGAATCGTTCGGTTCCGTTTCGGCATCAGAGGTCCCGACAGATAGTGTTACAGCAAGGACCAGAGCTGTAAGCATCGTTCTCCATTTCAATTGGCTCCCCCGGTTCCCATAACGGATCTGCTGATGTAATAATTTGTCCCTTTCTATCATGGATCGGACCTTGTTATGACAAGCTCCCCGTGCTTCACTCCCTTTATCGCCTTCACGGAATCCGTGAGTGACCTCACATTTGATGCCTCTCCCTTGACGATGAGCATCTCCAGGCACATATCATGGTCCATGTGAACATGGGTGTTGAAGAGTATCTCGTGAGTATGTGCATGCTGGAGGTCCATCAATTTACTGCTCACCTCACCTATATGGTGATTGTAAACATAGGTGAGCGTTCCTATCACCTCTCCCTGCTCCTTCTCCATCTTCGATTCGATGATGACCTTTCTGACAAGGTCCCTTATGGCCTCCGATCTGCTCGTGTATCCCTTTTCGCTAATGAGGGAATCGAATTCCTTCAGCAGTTCAGGTTCGAACGAGACTCCCACCCTGTCAACAGTCATGGTAGCACCTTTGCAATGGTATCGTGCTACTGTATCATCTATTTTTTGATTGATCCTCACTTCAATCGTTTTCTCATGATGCTTTGGAACCTTGTTTTGCTTATGGGATGGTGGCTGACGATCTCCCCTTCATGGATTAAACAGAAGGATCCGAATGCACAGGGTGACCTCTGAACTGATAGATGATCGTAAAGATCAACAAGCTTTGGATCCATTCCGAACTCGTTCCTGGCCGAATCCAACATAGCATTGACGTTCTTTTCCGTGTAAGGACACTGAACGGACCTGAGAATATACAATCCTTCTTTGTAGGGTCCCAGGTTCTTTTCCAGATCCTTGAACCTGGGATCCTCGGCTTGATCTTCGATCTTCAATGCCAATAACTGGAAATCCGGTTTTACACTATCTACTGCTACGAATCCATTCTTCAGGAATATATCCTTCTTAGCCATGAAGGAGCCTTTTCTTGTTACAACGGCCAGACCTTTCATACCGGCATCTTTGGCTTCTTCGATGCAGGCATCCAGCAGCTTCGATGCTAGTCCTTTTCCCTTGTATTCCTTCTTGAAACCCACGAAGAGGCACTGGATGAAAAGGTACCCCTTTGCATCCACCGGTCTGTAGGCAAATTCTCCTGGCATGTACTCTATCATGCCTTGATAGCTCCCATCTCCGGCAATTACTGCTTTAATCCTGTATCCTTTCTGGTAGTAGTCCCCGTAC
>JAYEPK010000206.1:0-4584 GCA_034723935.1 Thermoplasmatota archaeon | reverse complement strand
CTTACGCTTCCCGGGAACTCATCGTTGGTCTTTGCTCTGACAACGAACAATCCGCTGATCAGCTGTCCTTTCACCGGTGCTTCCACGATCAGATCCGGAGCATTGTTGTCGACCCTGAACTGGAGGTTGGGTGTTCTTATCGACTTTCCAGCCAGATCTGTTGCGGTCGCGTTCATTGTGTAGGTCCCATCGATCCATGTTCTGGTGTCGATCATGTATTCGTAGTACCCGGATTGTGTGTTGAAGGTCATGGTCCTGACCTTGTCCGCGATGTTCATGGTGACCATTGAGATCCCTACCTGATCGACCGCTGATACGCGGAATACATATGTATCCTCCATGAACTCGTTCTCGGAGGGTGAGGCGATGGAGATTACCGGCATGTGATTGTCGACGTAAATATTGATGATCTCCGTTGTGATATGCCCTGCCCGGTCCGTTGCCCGAAGCGTGGCCTCGTGCGGACCATCCGGGACAAGCTCGGTGTTCCATCCGATGGATACGGGCTGCCATGATGATCCGTCTATGTTGTATTCTGTCCCCTTCTTGAACACATCGCCGTTGTCCACATCGAAGAAGAAGAGACCAGAAACGATGTCTCCTTCCTTTGGATCATTAATATTGATTGTCGGGGGCCTATTGTCAACGTTGAAGTTCACAGGTCCGTAGGTGTGTGTCTTTCCGGTGAGGTCATACACAGTTGCGGTCACGTTCCTGATCCCATCTTCTCCAGAGCCCCATGTTACGGTGTTCGATGTGTATTCGTAGTAACCCGTGTTGGAGTTGTACGGGACCCTGGCCTCTATGCTGTAAACATTGATCTTGACATAGTCGACCTGGACAAGATCGAAGGCCGTGACCCTTATGGTAATGATCCCTTCAACGAACTCTCCCTCCGTGGGGGAGTTTATTGTACATGTTGGTGCCTCGTTATCGAAGAGAAGGTCGAACTCGAAGGTGGTTATCTTCTCTGATCTGTCCATTGCTCTGACCTTGACGGTATGGCTGCCGTCACCGAACCTGGAGGTGTTGAGCGGTTCGGAGATGTTGGTCCATCCCGTTGCATCTACCTCGTACTGGACCTTGTCCAGGAACATGTCGAAGGTGGATACGTTGAAGGAATAAATGCTCTCGAGAATATCGCCATCGACGAGATCGTTTACGACAAGTTCAGGATAATGATTGTCTATGTTGAACCAGAGCGGTCCGAGTTCGATCATTTTTCCGGACATGTCAGTCACCGTCACGTTCATGTAATAGGACCCGTCGGGTATCAGCCTTGTATCCGTCCTGTATTCATAGAAACCGGTTGCCGAGTTGTAGTTCATATCCAGTTCATCACCGAATATGAGCACTTTCACATCATCGATACCGATGATGTCAGATGCGACCACACGGTAAGTTGCAGTGCCCTCGATGAACTGATCGAACACCGGGTCCGAGATGGCACCGTATGGATCGGTGTTATCGATGAAGATATCCGATGAGGATGTCGTGACGTGCCCTGCCTTGTCGAAGGCCCTGAAACCTATGGTGTGTGTTCCATCTCCGAAGATGGTGGTGTTCAATGTGGTGTTGATCGGAACCCAGCCGGATCCATCAACGTTGTATTCCACTCTGTCCAGGTAGATGTCGGTTGCGTTCACGATCATTGTCTCGTTACCTTCAAGGTAAGCTCCGTTCAGTGGATGCAGTGTCCGGAGGACCGGAGCGTTGTTGTCAACCTGGAAAGTTATGGATGAAGATATGCTCGTCTTTCCACTCATGTCGTGGGCTACTGCATAGCACATGTAATTCCCATCGGATTGGATCGACGTATCCGAGTTGAACTCGAAATAACCGGAAGTAAGTGAGAAGATCGCGGTGAAATTGTTACTGAAAACATTGATCTCCACCCTGTCTATCCCGACAGCATCTGAAGCGGACAGTCTGAACCTGTATGCTCCCTGAACATATTCCAGGGGAACCGGGCTGTTCACCGCACAGACGGGGACATTGTTGTCCACTATGACATTGATCGACTGCGTCGTTGTATGTCCTGCCTGGTCCCTTGCCCTGAAGGTAATGGAATGTGAGCCGTCAAGGAGAGCTGTAGTGTTCCAATAAGTGCCAATATCCACCCATCCGCCGCCGTCTATCGAGTAGTCAGTGTCCTGGAGGAACGCATCCTGCACGCTAAGGTTGAACGATAAGATACTTTCCACGTAATCTCCGGTCTGGATATTGTTGACGGACATCACCGGGGCGTTGTTGTCCACCCTGAATCTCAGTGTTGTTGAATTGGTGAGCTTTCCGCTCAGATCGTAGGCGGATGCGACCATCTGGTATGTTCCGTCGGTGGCGGTCAGGGTGTTGATGGAATATTCGTAGTATCCCGTCTGCTTGTTCAGTGATGTCTGAACGGTATCGGAGAATATGTCCAGTGTTACACGATCGATACCAACGGAATCCGCTGCGGATACCTTGAAGATGTGCACTCCTTCGATGAACTGGTTTCCGAACGGAGAGACCATCGAACAGGTCGGGTTCGTGTTGTCCACGATGAAACCAATTGTCTGCTCCGTTTCATGGGACATGTTATCCACCGCTCTCACCGTCAGTGTATGTCTCCCATCCGTGAGCGTGGATGTGTTGTAAACAACACTCCAGAAGGGATCACTACCTGTGAAGTTCTCCCAGCCTGTCTGGTCTATCTTGTATTTGACCGAATTGAGATATGTATCCGAGGACTGGATGCTGATGGTGTGATCCCCGCCGATGATCTCCTCGTCTATGGGGCTCGAGATGTCCAATGAAGGGTCGTTGTTGTCAACATAGAAGGTTATCGGCGTGCTGTTCTTGCTCTGGTTCACATTGTCGTATGCGGTCGCATACACCGTGTAGTCCCCATCCGGTTTTGTCGATGTCGTTACCGTGTACTCGTATGATGAAGTAATTGGATTGTACGGCAGAGTGATATTCTGTCCGAAGATATTGAGGTCCACGTGGTTCACTCCCACGGTATCCGTTGCAACCACTCTGAACGTGTACGATCCTTCGATATACTGATCACTGATGGGTGAGTTGATGTTGACAGTTGGCTTGGTATTGTCAACGAATATCGTTATCGAGTTCTCACCCGTGAGGCCTGCCGTGTCCTTTGCCTCTATGGACAGTGTATGATCCCCATCGGTTATCAATGTGGTATCCCATGATCCTGTCCAGGTGTTCCCGCTCCTTGAAAGCGGTATCCAGGCGTTCTGGTCGACCCTGAACCTGACAGATATGACATGCGATGTGGAGTTCACCGAGATCAGCATGCTGCTCCCGGTAACATATGCTCTGTCAATAGGGGTATTGATTATCGGGTTCGGGGCGGAGTTGGAGAGAGTGAAGTTCTTTGGTCCGAACTTGGTGATACCCCCTCCGAAGTCCTCGGCGGTAATGTTCAGGCTGCACGGGCCGTCAAGATATGTGTAAGTGTTCACAGAACGTTCCCAGAACCCTGTTGCGGAATTGTAATACATATTGAGCGTTCCGGCATTTTCCATCTTTCCTCCAAAGGATATCTTTACGGATTTGGTTCCGGTCGGATCACCTGCCTTGGCCTTGAAGACATACACCCCTGAAACGATCTCTTCCGATCCCGGGCTGATGAGGTCAATGGTAATAGGTTCCTTGATCCTCAGCGTTGTGTTCGCATACCTGACCTTCGTTCCGCTCGTTCCGGATATTGTCATGTTGTACAAACGGATCTTGGTCGATGATGTGGTGGTCACGGTCAGGTTGCTTGTAAGTGTGGTCGAATTGATATGCACTGGTGAAAATGAGAAAACGATAGTGGAGATCGATGGAGAAACCGAAGCATTCAGGGTAACGTTCGAAGAGAAATCGTTTATGGTATCCATCTCGACAGTGTATGTGGTAGTTGTTCCCGGAGATACGACCCTCGAAAGAGGGCTGGATGACATGAAGAAATCAGGATCCGTGGAAACGACCAATGTAACGCCCACCGAATGTGTGTCCCCGTTCACTCCTGTGTCGTTTCCATATACCTCCAGGTAATAGGTCCCTGCGCTCATCGAGTTTGTGGTTGAAACGTTCAGAAGAACCGTTTTTGAACCAACACCTCCGATGTTGACATGGTCGGCACTGAGGGTGGCTACGGCTCCCGTGGGTGTAGAGATGTTCCCGGAGCCGCTCCTCCATCTGTAATGGAGGTCGATGTCCTTGGTGATACCAAGTGAATCAATTTCGATCTCGTAACTCGTTGTCATGTTCGGAGCTATGAGCCTGGATAACGGGTTGGCGGACATCTCGAGATCAGAGGAGATGAGCAAGGTATAATTGTTCGAAGAGGAATAACCGAAATTATGATCGATGACGGCAAGGCCGTACCAACCTGTGATCTCCGGATCGTAGGACATGCTGAGAGATCCTCCGGAAATGGAGGATACATCACTTACAAGCGTGTTGTCAAAGTTCCCGGATCCTTTGAACAGGTACATACCCAATCTTTCGGTATTGGGGACTGATGCGATGTCAAAATCGTATTCTCCGCCCGCCTCCAGATAGATATCATACATATTAACGATCGGGGGGTCT
>JAYEPK010000205.1:0-4590 GCA_034723935.1 Thermoplasmatota archaeon | reverse complement strand
CGGCTTCCTTCATGGAGAGGCAGTCATCGTTCCCGGCAGACCTTATCCTGAACTTCCGGTATCCCTTCTTGTTCGGTCTCCCGTCCTTGAACTGCACCATGGAGGAAGCCGTCTACAGGAGATACAGAAGGATCCTGGATGAGGATGGAGAACTTCCGGACCTCATACTTATCGACGGAGGCAAGGGACAGCTCTCCTCCGCGGTCAAGGCACTGGATGAGCTCGGACCGAAGGAGAGACCGGATATGATCGCCATTGCAAAGAGAGAAGAGGAACTCTTCAAACCCGAAAGGTCTATCCCGATCCGCCTGAGGAGGACGGATCCGGCCCTTCTTCTCCTGCAGAGGGTAAGGGACGAATCTCACAGGTTCGCAGTCACCTACCAGAGGAAGGTCAGGGAAAAGGAGATCGGATCGCTAACAGAAATACCCGGTATCGGTAAGAAAAGGGCGAAGAAGGTGCTCACCGAGTTCAAGGACCTGAGGGACATCATAGGCCTAGGACCCGAGGAGGTGAGGAAAAGGTGTTCTATCCCCATAGATGTAGCCGTAATGGTCGTTGAACATGCAAAAGGTCTGATCCGGAACAGATGATCAGTGCCGTGATAGAACCGAGCATAGTATGATAGAAACACTAGAAAATTATAATATCGAACCTGTTCCTTATGATATCAACCAGACACGCTTTTCAAGCAGTTCGGTGACAACTGGAGTGGTGCATATGCCGGCCCAAGTTTTAAAGAAGTTCAAGATACACATCGCAATGCTACTTGTCGCCTTGCTTCTGTTCAATGTACCTTATGCGTATGGTACGGATCAGGAGGAAGAACGACCGACCGATGAAGGCCTCGGAGATTCCAGGATACTCACCGATGAGGAAGTGGAAGAACTTGGAATAGAACCCCCGACAAGAGAACCCACAAGGAGCGACCCATGGAACGAGTGGGAGAGAATTGGCTATCACAGAGGAGGAGAGGAAGGTGCTGCAGTATATAACGCAGACCTTAACAGGATATATGTTTACGGTGGAGGCCAGCCGACACAGTATAGCCATAGTGCCTATGACGACCTTTTCTACTTCGATCTCGCAACGGAGAGATGGCATGCCATCGAGAGGTCCAACTCGCCGGGTGCAAGATATCGGTTCTCCGAAGCATACGATGCGGTAGAGGACAAGCTCTATATTTACGGAGGTTTCCGTGATGGCTCCGAGGCGAACGATCTCTGGGAGTTCAACTTCACCTCGATGCAGTGGACCATGCTCAATTCAGGGGTATTCACGAACCCACTGGTAAGACGTGTATGGGCCCCCATGGTCGTCGATCCTATCAGTCAACAGCTGTTCATACATATGGGACAGGGTGACAGCCAACAGAACGAGGACAACCTTTCAGGGTTCTACAGTATCGATCTTACGAACCCGGGTGCCCAGCCAGCCACGCTCAGGGACGGAATGAGCGACGGCATGGTCGAGAGATATGGACAGGACATGTGCATCGATCCGGGGGATAGGAAGATATATCTCTACGGAGGATACAATGAGGTTGAAGGTTACCTGAACGAGATGTGGGTCTATGACATACCGACCAATTCATGGACTGGAGTCCCTCTTCATTTTGACATACCGTCGCTCTTCGGTGCAAGGATGTTCTACAGACCAACCGACGGAACCGTCAATCTATGGGGTGGAAGGATAGGCTACTCCTCGAGTGAAAACACGATATTCTGGACGTTCGATACCGAGCTGGCATCATGGTCCAATACAACCTTTGCAGATTCACCAAGCGGCAGATTGTTATTTCACAATCATTACTCGGCGGAAGCTGACAGGTTCGTTGTCTTTGGAGGGAGGTATTATTCCGGAAGTCGATCATATCGATACCGTGACATGAACTACCTTGACCTCTCGACCATGACATGGACAGAATATGACAATGTTTACTTTCCATCTACAACATCCAACGGTATATTTGCCTACAATGAGGGGCAGCAGAGATTGTATTACATTGGCCCTCTGAGAGGCTATTACAACGGTACGGAATACACGTATTACTGGGATCTTCAGACCGAGGAATGGTTTGGGCCGTTCTACAACGAGGGCGATGATCTTCCGAACAGCAGAAGCAATGCAGGTATCTGCTATGACGAAGAGAACAATATGGTATACCTTTACGGTGGCGGTTACACAACAGGGTCCATGCAGAACCGACAGTACCATGATCTTGCGGATGTCTACAAAATGGACCTTGACACTTACGACTGGGAGCTTGTCTTTGCATCTGCCGGACCTGGTGAGAGACAGGGGTTCGACATGGAGTTCAACCCCAATGACGGCATAATCTACATATACGGCGGATACCAGCACCCGACCACTGCCTCGGCGACCGAGATAGTAGGCGATTTCTGGAAGTTCGACCCCCAGATGGAGATCTTCACCAGGATAACCCTCGGAGCCACAAGCCCGAACGGAAGACGCGGAGCGGCAATGTGTATAGTGGAAGAATCGAACATACTCTATATTTTCGGAGGAACAGAGAACACATCACCAACCCCAACTGACAGGAGCGACCTGTGGTCATACGACATCTCCTCGGATACCTGGACACAACTTGACAGGGCATCGCACAGGATCATGGGTGAATTGGATTACGACCCCCTCACCAAAGAACTCTACCTTACAGGTGGAGCTAGTGATGATATCTACCGCTACAGGATACTGGAAGATGCGTGGTATCTATGGTATCCAGTCCCCAATCCAGGTTCAATAAGTGGAGGGCATGCAAGCGTTTTCATAGGTGGTGATACAAGGGATCTATGGATCTACGGTGGTGGAGCCAAATCGGGGATCTGGAAGATAGGCATCCCGCCGAGACTTGCAATACAGACAGCTACCTTCGAGAATGCCGAGAACGATCATGATCTCGCATATGCAATGTACGACAGCTACACGTTCATCTCAAGGATAAAGGTGGTGGACGGACAGTCCGACCTTGACAGGGTGACGTTCGAACTTCCTCACAAGACAGGAAACTTCAGGATTATCTACAACAGGACCGCGGACGAAGGTGGTGGAGATCCATGGACCGAGATCGATAACAATGACCACGCAACACTGGTGAGCGAACCCACGATAACCTGGGACGGTCTGTACGCGACCCTTACTTTCGAACTGTTGTTCCACTGGAACTGGACCAACAAGGCAAATTCAGTGGACAGGATCCTGAAGGTGAAAGCATACGGGAACATAGTCGACGGGGATGAGCTGATAGTAAGGGACTTCCTGAGGGTGAAGAACAACCTTGAGTTCATCGGTGACCTCTCTCTCTCAAGTGAGATCCAAGGCCCGCTTCAAAGCGGAGACTGGGTCCAGGCGCGGGAGAACCTTACGATCTCGGGACCAACTGTGGTCTACACCGGCGAGACCGACGTTTTCCCACCAACGGACGTCTATGATCTGAAGCTCTTCTTCGATGACAATATAAGAAGGACCCTCGAGTTCACTCCCGGAGAGGTCATCAACTTCACCATTCCTGCAGAGAACAGGACATATTTACATCCACCACAGGAAAAATATATACTCAATATCTCAGGGATCAACGAGGCACCTGGAGAAGGACCTTCACTGTCATGGAAATTGAACTTCGACGGAAACGCACCCGAGGCACCGGATGCACTGATGCTCCACGCGGACAAATTCGATGATTCCCATATTACCTATGACAACGATCAGGAGGTCTTCGCAACATGGTACCCATCGACCGAACTCGAATCTGGCGTTTTCACCTACTACTGGTCCTTCGAGAATAACGAAGGGACCAGAAATGGAAATCCTGTGAACCTGACCCAGCAGGAGATCGAGCTCCCATCGAACGGGATCAATACGGTTTACGTATGGGCCGAGGACGAGGTGGGCAATATCGGACAGGCTGCACAGGCCTCCTTACTTGTGGATGTGTCGGGAATAGATTTCAGGCTCATCAGCCCTGATATCAACGAGACCATCCCCTATACCACAATAGATATGATCTTCAACATCACGGATATCGGTGGGTCCAACATCGTATCTCAATCCATACAGTACAGGTTCACCTTCAACGGCCAGGCAGATGGGATGTGGATCGGGTCAGATGCATGGAAATACATGCCGGAACTCTGGTCTGCTTTCCAGAAGGAAAGCTACGAGTTCACGATAGCGGTAGGGAAGGATACCATCAAGATGTCCGATTCCGATGAGAATTTTGTACAGATAAGAGCAACGGATGGAGCGGGTACTACCTATATTTCACCTGTTTACAACGTCAAGGTGGATACGTCACTCAGGTTCCCGGAGGTCACCCTTCTATCGCCCGAGGATGGGGCGACATTCAATGATGCCGAAGACATCACGCTCTCATGGGACGTCAATTTCTTTGCTCCCGAGGATGTGGCATATTACCTTTACATCTCCGAGATCAAGGAAAAGGTCATGCTTCGGGAGGATTCCGTCAAGGAGGAGGTATTCGACACCGAGATCAGTCCCAACTGGCTCTACTTCGGAACATACTACTGGACCGTAATACCGGTGGCCAGGGGAGAGATAGGAACATGTACC
>JAYEPK010000204.1:0-4592 GCA_034723935.1 Thermoplasmatota archaeon | reverse complement strand
GTGCCTCTTACCCCGGTCCCTTCGATCCGCATTTCAATTGAAACAAAGTCGGACCTGTACCACGAGAAATCAAAATCATACTTGAAGAATATAGTACCGCTGTGGTCAGGATCCGTTGTATCAAGCATCATTGCACATATCTGATCATCGAAATGAAGATAACGAGTGGGATCATTGAGTTTCGCGAACTGATCGGTATCGAAATTATACCTTAGTATGATCCCCTCTCCACTGGACCCCGAACCTATAATGAGGTCGATCTTGGTCAGGTCCTCTGTATTGGTCTCGATCCAGAAGTCCGCTCTGGCCCAGTAATACTCCTCACCTTGACCGGCAGTTGCGGGATAGATATTCTCCTCCATCCCGAAACCGGGTTTTAAGGTTACATTGCTGATGTCGGTGGCGAATTGCTTGAACATCACTGCATGTCCTGCTCTGATCCTGTTGGTTCCGCTGCTGTAGCTCATATGGTGGTAGTTGAGACCCACATCCCTGTCGGCATTCTGGATGCCGCAATCAGCATAACGTCCGTTGGAGTAGGATGAGCCCCCTGTGATATCCTGCCATTGGACAACGATCTCGCCTGTTTCGTAGAGGATGATCTCGAAGGTCATCGTGTAGGATGTCCAGTAACTGTATCTGGCATAATAATAAGGTGTTACCATTTGATGCCATTCGATGACGAAGTAGTCAGTACCCCCTGGAGTGGTTCCCGCAAGTGTGTATATGTTGGCGCTTCCTGAACCCTTTATGCCTCCATATGTCCAGAGAGCTGCTATCAGATTCCCGGGGGTGTTCCTGTTACTATCCGGAAGGGCACCGCCGTAGTTCCTGTAATTATAACCTGCAGGGCAGGTGGAATCAAAGCTCGCCATCCCGTTGGCCCAGAGATAGATCTCATCGAAATCAGTGCTGTAGAAGTTGAATGTGAAGGGCAAAGCGATGGCCGACGTGGGCTGTCTGTAATATACTCCATAGTAGCTGTAATAGTAGCTGAGCTTGTCCCTTACAGCGGTCCCGCCGGTTGCATCTATCCAGTCGTAGGCAATGTCCGGATCACTTCCCTGACTGTCGATCCATGTATAACCTGCTGCATCGGTCGTTGGTGCGACGTTCGCGGACACGTTGATATTTTCAGGTTGGATCATTGTACCAAATGCCATTGTGAGCATGATTACACCCATGGCCACAGCCAGTGACGTGCTTCTTATCCTTTTCATTTTTTTCACCTTCCCTCTTCTCCTTTCATTGATAACCGTTCGGATCTTCTTCCCTTGATGGACTCTCTGTATTCGATCTCCTCGGATTCGAGCTCTTTCTCTTCCTCGACCTCGTCCTTGAAGGTCCTGTGCTTTGAAAAGGCAAGAATCGCAAGTGAGATCACAACAACGAGTGACAAGAGCACAATGACCAGCGTAATTGATTGATACTGACCCTCAATATCGCTGTTATCCTCGGATCCGCTTTTCGGAGCTATAGGATAGGGAGGATGAGACACACGACTGGTCGGATCGGTTCCGTTCTGGAACTCCTGGTAGTTCGTGAACATATCATTGTCCGAGTCAAGGTGGCTGTCAGGGCGGAAGGGGTTGAGCTTGTATTTCATCTCCCATGCATCATATAGTCCGTCCTTGTCCGTGTCGATCGACATCGGATCGATCTGTTCTTCCTCGAGAACCAATATCTCGAACGTCTCGACAATGCTGTGGGCCGGGTCATTTACGATCAAAGTTATCGTATGAACGCCGGGTGACAGTGTACGGAAAAAGGATGGGCTGCTGCTCAGCAATCTATCAATATCCGAATACCAGGTATAATCAAGGGCATCACCATCCGGATCCTCCGTTTCCGATGCATCGAAGAGGATCTTCTCGGTAGATACATACGAGAAACCGTTCTTTGGTTCCGCGATAAACGCGCTGACATCAGGAGCCGAGTTGACCTTGAGGTTGTATTCTCTGCTGGTTGCAAAGTTGCCGACATTATCGTAGCACCTGATCTGGATGTAGTTCTGATCTCCCTCGTTGAGATCAAGCGTGAGCTCCACATGAGCCATAGCGGAGGTCACCGAAGCAGTACCCAGTATGGACCAGTCACCGTAAAGTCCCTTTCCCGCCTTTGTAAATCTGTATTCCAGCGTTTCGAGGTCGATACCCGATCCTTCTCTTCCGCCGTGGACATCGGTCACATCAAGGGATACCACCACAGTGGCACCGTTCTGATATTCCGATTCGTAAGGTCTGAAGTTTACGAAGTTCGGTTTCTCTTCATCGACCCAGATGTTCTGGTCCATGGACTGTGTCCATCCGTTACCTGCAACGTCCTTTGCACGGAAACGGATCCAGTTGTCCTTGCCGTTCTTCAGAACCGTCGGGACCGAAAGCCTCACCTCGTTGGCATCTCTTGCAGACTTCCCGGGCTGCCATGCATTGTATTCATCCGTCGTGGTCGTGGATACTGAATACTGAAGGTCCTTTGCCGACACACCAGATCCCTCATTGTCGCTCACAAGTATAGAGGCAACGGGCGTATGTGTGTTGACCCAGACCTGGTGACCGGGTGAGAACTCTGAGAAATCCACCCCGTCCATATCGATCTTCGTAACTGCAAAGGAAGGAACTGATGGGTTTCCAGCCCTGTCCACCGACCAGACCCAGACCCTGCGTGCTCCAAGACCATCGAATGTAACCCTGGTGGACGTGTCTGGGCTCTTCACCCATATCGCCTGTCCCTCTGCTTCCGGTTCAAGAGGATCAAAGGTCGCAACAAAATAACCCTCTATCCCGGATTCGAAATCCTCTGCGGGCTGCCAGGTAATGAACACCTCGTTGTCATCATCGAACTCGACGTTCTTGTCATCATATGAATCAGCGTGAATGAGTACTTCCTGGGGAGGAAGTGGTTTGAAAGGATCGATGTTGAGAACATAGCTCAATCCATCGGAGATATCGGTTCCCGGAGGGATACCGGAAATGGTGAGGTTGTAGGTCTTCCTGGTGTAATCGTTCTCACTCACAACATCAACCTGACAGGAACCCTCCACATAATCCTGAACAAACCGGTTCCCCTGCTCGTCGGTGACCGTGAAAGTGTGGGCACCCGGCCTCGGGGACAGCGCGGTGCTCGGATAAACTGCACTGACACCGCGGAACTGGAAATGTTCGTTCCCATGGACCCACCCCCCATTTCCCAGGAACCCCCTCTCCTCGGAGAAACCTTCCAGTGAACCTGCCAGGTCCAGTTTATTCTCCACCCAGAAAGCATCCTGAATTGTGAACCCTCCGGGCATGGCTCCCGCTCCCATAGCCTGCACTTTGGCATCCTGGAACAAGCTCGTTGGATAGGCAAATCCCGGACTGAACTTGAAGAATACCCTGAGGAACCTCCCCTCCGGGTCCATTTCTATATATGAATCATCCGGATTGAGTGTGACATATCCATTCGGATCCACCTCCGAGAAGGCATACGATCCGTCGTTGTTGTAGAACATTGCAATAGCCGCACCACATTCTCCAAGGGTTGCCGATACCACCTTTATACTAGACATGGATACAGGATGGACGACATCCGCAGTGATGGTGTAATCCTTGTGCTCTGAATACATAACCCCACCATTATCAGTATCGATGGTCGCGCTGGTGACCTCCATGAGGTTCTCACCATACATGACCGCAAGACCGTCGACCAGATTGGCCTCGCTGTATCCTGTATATTGGGTTCCCTGTTTTCCGTCTGCGCTCTCGATACCGACGGTCGCGTATCCACCGTTGGAATATCCACCATAAGAACTGGTAGCATCCAGATACTGCATCTTGATAATACCTGATTCGTAGATGATAACCTCGAAAGTTATCTCGTACTGTTCATAATTCGGTTGGCCTCCATAACTTCCGGGTGCAAGTGCCTTGTACCACTCAAAGCATACCCATCTCTCTCCGAAGCTCTCACCCTCAAGTGCGAAGATCTGGAAGTCCCCACTGCCGTAATAGTAGTAACCACCAATGGCATAGGCCCATACTGCTATCATACCGTTCTCGTAACCGGTGTATGGGATACCGTATGACCCCAGATAATAGTAATTGTAAAATGCTCCGAAATCCACCATCCCGTAGGCGCATACCTTGCACTCGTCATAGTACTCACCGTAGAACGGGAATGAGAATGGAAGATCATAATCCTGATAGGTATTCTGGCGGTAATAGCTCCACGCCTCATCCAGATATTCACCTTTCTGGGTGGCATCTATCCAATCGAACTCGATCTTGGGATCGGGGTCCTTGTTATCCACATAGATGTATCCAGCACCGTCTGGATTGGACATCTTAGCATCCACGTCCTCGTCCCGCATCGATATGAAAAGCAGGAACGCTGAACTAACCATTACCATAACCAGTACCATGCTGAGAGCTTTCTTCGGCAAATTGCTCATAGGGTCACCTCTATTAGAGAAACTGGGACAACCAGTTCTATATCTTACATATAGACGAGACTGACTAACGATTTTGGATTATAAATCTTTTTTGCCCTCCATTTTTCCTGTTATTTAAGTTTGCGGTCCAATACATCCATACTTCCAAAGCTGGTTCAGCACT
>JAYEPK010000203.1:0-4633 GCA_034723935.1 Thermoplasmatota archaeon | reverse complement strand
GAAACCCGAAAGGGATCATCGATTTCAAGGATCTTGCAAGGGACGGGATCGAGCTGGTGCACGCAGACCCTCTGACATCCGGCGGCGCCTGCTGGTCCGTCTTCTCCGTTTATGGGTCGGAACTGAGGAGGAGCGAGGTTCATGAGGGTTTCAAGAACACGACCGCCGCCGAGGAGCTGTTGGAGGGCATTATGCACAATGTAATATCGTGGCAGTCATCGGCCCGGAAAGCGCTGTCGCAGTTCACTCTGGGTTACGGGGACGCTCTTATTACATACGAGAACGACGCCCTGTTAGCTCTCGAAAAGGGAGAACCTGTGGAGATCATATATCCCTCGTCAACTATCTACTCGGAGCACAAGGCCGTCATGGTGGATGAGAATATAAACGAGAAAGAGAGAGAGCTTGTGGAGGCCTTTATCGAATACCTTCAGGGAGACGAAACGCAAAAAGCATTTGTGGAATGCAACTTCAGATCAGTTCGGGAGAATTTGAACGAACTGAATCCTGACCTCCACGAAGTTCAGGACCCCTTCACCGTCGACTATCTCGGCGGATGGGAAGTAGCAAAGATTGAACTGATAGACGGATTATTTCAAGATCTGAAGGGATGATCCCATGACAAATATTACCAGAGAAGTGAGAGGTCTCAGTTCAGTGACACTTGTATCACTTGGTTTGCTTATCTTTCTCTTCATTGTTGTACTGCCCCTTTCCTCCGTGTTCCGGTTCGCGTTCGAGGACGGGATCGGACCGTTCATCAACGCCGTAACAAAGGAGGAGGCATTGAACGCTTTCAGGAATTCGTTACTGGTTGCCTTCATTGCAACCGTCATAAACGGTATCGTGGGAACCCTGCTCGCGCTTGTGATCACCAGGTACAGGTTCCCTGGAAAACAGGTGTTCAAGGCCCTGATAGATCTGCCGATCGCAATACCAACGGCCGTGGTCGGTCTGGCCCTTATGATGTTGTATGGTCCCCAGGGGCTGATGGGAACCCTTATGCAGGGGTCGGGGATCGAGGTGATGATGCACATGCCGGGGATCGTTCTCGCTCATGTTTTCGTTACCTTCCCCTACATGGTAAGGTCCGTGTCTGTGGTGTTGGAGAAGCTTGACCCAAGCCTGGAGGAGGCAGCCAAGACGCTCGGAGCGGGCAGGTTCAGGACCTTCAAGGATGTAGTATTGCCCTCGATACGCGGAGGATTGGTGGCTGGTACGGCTCTCACTTTCACCAGATCGCTTGGGGAGTTCGGGGCGACCCTTTTTGTTTCGGGTATGATGTTCATGACCGGCCCTCTCTACATATATCATCTATCCGACAGCAAGTTCGACCCGCAGGGTGCCACATCCGTGGCCATCGTTCTGATGGTCTTCCCATTCATACTACTTCTTTCGCTCAACTATCTGGTATCACGGCTGGAGGTGAAAGAATGAAGGATCAACTAACCGTCAGATCAATTCACAAGTCCTTCGGCAGGGAACAGGTCCTGAGGGATCTATCGTTCGATCTTGGTTTCAATAAGATACTTGCGATACTGGGACCAAGCGGATGCGGAAAATCAACGATCCTAAGGGTAATATCCGGTCTTATATCACAGGACCGGGGATCTGTATTAATAGATGGGAAAGAGATAAGCGGCATTCCAGCGAATAAAAGGGGGATAGGTTTCGTTTTCCAGAACTATTCCCTATTTCCACACATGAATGTGGCGAGGAACATAGAATTTGGACTGAAGTTGAAGGGAGTCTCTTCGGGGAAAAGAAGAAAAAAAGTTAGCGAGCTGCTGTCTCTCGTGGATCTGGACGGGTTCGGGAACAGGCGTCCTTCAGATATGTCCGGTGGTCAGAAGCAGAGAGTGGCCCTTGCAAGAGCGCTTGCGGTAGATCCGAAGCTGCTACTTTTGGACGAACCTTTCGGAGCCCTGGATGCAAAGATAAGGAGAAGGATAAGGAGGGATCTGAAGAGGTTGCAGAAGGAGATCGGTGTATCTATGCTCTTCGTGACCCATGATCAGGAAGAAGCATTCGAGGTGGGGGACAGAATAGCTGTAATGAACGAGGGTCGGTTCGAGCAGATAGGTCTGCCGAGGGATCTATACGACAATCCGAAAAGTCGGTTCGTTGCGAAGTTCGTCGGGAACATGAATGTTATAGGAATTCCAGATGAGAAAGGGATTAACGGGATCGAGGTGATGGTGAGGCCGGAGGATGTTGTATTGACCAGAAAAGACCTGATGCCTGGGTCAAAAGGGGTAAACGGGACGATGGTCAGCTATGCTTTTCTGGGCCACTTCATAGAGGCAAAGGTGCTGTTGGAAAATGGTGAATACCTGAGCGCGGTAATGACCAAGAATGAGTTCGAGAGGAGATATCTGAGAAGAGGGAAACCTCTGAAGGTCGATATCAAGAAATTCAGAACGTTCAAGGAACCCGCATGATCGATCCGTAAGGATCGCTCAATTTCTGTTCCTGTAAAGAGAGTGGTCGATCGCATTTCTCATCTCCTCGATGTTCAGCTCTCCTTTGAAGAACTCGTCGAGATCCTCGAGCGAGATGTCAGGGTCCCTCATAAGATCGTTATATGAGAGATAGCATGCATCCATGTTGGGCTGTTCCTTCACATGGGCCTTTAAGTTCCTGAGATATGCTCTGAGCAGGTCCCTCATCTCATCATCGGGAACAGAATCGGGGTCCTCACTCCTTCTTATCATCATCTTTCTCTGTGAGACTATGATCTCGTCTATATCCCTCATCATGAACACGATCCGGTAACTGTAATTCGAAGGAAGATATTTTATCAGCTCGGCAAGGACCTTCACGCTCCTGCCCTGTGCATCCGGAAGCCAGGCCGTATCGTTCGGAAGTTTTTTTACCCTCTCGAATTCATAGTATCCCTTCGGGTTATCGATGTCCGCTCCCCTTATTTCATCCACCAGGGGTTGTAATCCACCTGCTTCCAGCATCTTCATCATAAGTGAAGTACCTGACCTTGGCAGGCCCGAAACGATATTGACGATCTCCCGGTCCATAATGAGCACCGTTCGTTCATCTATTAATGATATTTTAAATCGACCCTGAAAGTGTTTTCTCCTGATCCTTCACGGGTCTGAAACCTTCAATCTTGAATTGCCCATCGGTCCAAGACCAATATATACTGGAGCCGCCCATATCTCTCCTGGTATCATCATGGACATTGACGTAGATTCGGTGAGGTTCATCACGGAGACATCGGTGACGATCCGGGGAACAAGGCGGAGAACAACGGTCCCGAAGGATATTGCCGACAAGCTTCATCTGAAGAACGGCTCAAGGGTCAGATGGTTCCTGTTCAAGGACGGGTCTATCGTGATAAGGAAGGTAACAGAGTAATGAAGATCGCTGCTATGTGTATGGACCTTCTTCATATAATTCGATAAAACCTCATTTCATCATGAACATTTCCTTTTCCGATACGCTATCGTTGATAGGCAGTAATTGTCATACCCTGAAATTTCAATGACTAAGCTTAAAAAGGAGTAAGTAATTCTCATAAATGGAGCAGGAGGTACCCCAACTGTTGGGGTAAATTAATTTTTAACTCATCTATTCTCCTCTCTTCCCAAGATGGCCTCCTGCTCCACTCTTTTGGGGAGATATGGACCTGACCGATGATCATCTATTCAGAGCACATCCAAATATGTTGCTAGCTGCCTTTAATGCCATTATGTCCGTATTGGACCATTCCCTTTCCGTATTGCAGTCATCGAAACCCATGAACCCCCACCAGTGATCACCCCTGAAGATGGGTGTTAAAAGGATCGAACGAATTCCCTGTGGTTCAAGTATTTCCCGTTCGGACCTTGACATATCCCTAACGGTTCCCATTACAACGTTGCCTGACGAAAGTTCCCGGATCCATCTTGACAGTCCCCCTTTTTCAAGATCGAGATCCTGCAGATCAGAATTGTCCATCTGGGATGAAATACTATCGGAGGTCCATTCAAATATATGTGATGTAAGGTTTCTTCCATTTTCATCGCTGCTGTTCTTGAAGATATAGACCCTGCATATTCCCACTGCCTTTCCAAGTTCTTCAAGGCTAACTGAAATAACTCCCTCATCCGGTTTGCTTCTCAGTAGCTTATCGGAGATCTGCTCGACTGCTTCGAGTATATTCTCTCTTTTGGATAGCTCCTTCCAGGATCTTTTTCTATCCGATATGTCCCTTGTTATACCCATCAGGCCTGTCGGAACACCATGCCTGTCCTGGATAACATTTATTTTCACATCGCAGGGTGTTTCTCCTCCGTTCTTGGTCTTGATGTCCATTTCAAGTGTTGTCATCCTGTAATCCCTGTTCTTTCTATGTATGAAATCGTTGATATCTCTCTCATATCTGCTGAAAAGACTATCATATGATGATCTTGATAATCTTTTTATGATGTTCTTTCCAATTAATTCCTCGGGTTCATAGCCTGTAAGGTCCTTGATGGATGAGCTGAGATAAGTGTAGTTCATGTCCCTATCCGTCATCCATATCACATCCGAACTGTTGGAATCGAGAATGTTATATTTTTCCTCGGTCCTTTTCAGTTTTTCGAACAGATCATGCTTTTCCGTTGAGTCTATTCCATACATGATCACATATTCG
>JAYEPK010000202.1:0-4652 GCA_034723935.1 Thermoplasmatota archaeon | reverse complement strand
GGTATAGTAATACATGTTGTCCTGGGATGAATATTTGGTTTTAGTGTTCCAGTCGACACCGAAGTCCTCGAAGGTCGTCTCACCGTTCTTCGCATACCCGGCCAACTTGATCAGGGGGTTGATATTGCCACCAATGGGAAGCTGTTCCGCATTGAAGATCGGTTCTACACCTCTCCAGATCTCGTAGGTGTAAGCCTGCGTGTCCTGGTAGGTGACCGCCTGTGAACCTCTGAAGTCCTGAGCAGCCATGCCGGAACCGGAATCGGAAGGATTTGCTGCCCCGGTCCATGCAATGTTGATCGAATATGTTCCCTGGGTTGCAACCACAGAGTACACATTGAATATCGGAAGGATCTCATCATTTGTGCATGAGGCTGCCGATGCCTGGGATGTGCCCAATCCGTATCCTGCGTTTATCTTGTCGGTTGCATGGTAGTTGTTCACCTCATTTCCAGAGAGGTCGACAGCAGCGATAGCATAGTAATATGCGGTCTTCTGTTCCCCGCCGGTCTGCTGGACATAATCATACCATGTGGATGAACCGGAGTCCGAGGATATCGTCCAGTCGGCAATATCCCAGAATCCGATGGGGACCATGTTGGGTGGTGCATCGGTTCCGATGAGGTTCGAGGATCTGTACACATTGAATCCTCTTATCTGTGTCTCCGGGGTTATTGGTGCATTTGTTGTCCATGTCTGTCCGGAAGCCGGTCTATCGAACAATGTTATGGAGAAATCCAATCCGGACACCGAAAGCTCGATATAACCCGAGTTCGGTCCTCCGGATGTCGCCTTGAACAGACCGGTGGTTGTAAGGGATGGAGCAACAGGTCTTGTCTGGTCCCATCCGTCCAGTCCAACGATGGTCCATGTGTCTGCTGCTGTATTGATGGTGGTCAGGTCAACAATATCTTCATTAACGGTTATCGTTGTTGCCGTGTTATCGGTGATCCTGAAGTTGTACACGTTGCCTGTTTCGGTATCGGTGTAAACCAGTGCATAACCGATGTATGCGTCAACGGTATAAGCAGCGCTAATATCAGAGATGACCGTTGCGGTCGTTCCTGCAATGTCTCCGGCAGCTACTGTTACTGTAGCGAGTATCACGTTCTCGGTCGTTTCTGTCTGTGCAACCGTTATCGATGCTGCACTGTAAAGTGTGGAATCATAGCTTGTTGCAGAATTGCCGGCCTTATCATACGTCTTGATGAAGTACCAGTATGATCCGGCTCCGGCTCCGGAGTCAGCTACCCCGGAATCCTGTGGTGGTACATCATATATGACCTGGCTTGCTGTCAGGAGATGGATAGACGATGATGTGGTTGTTCCCAGATAGGATGTTGTAAGGATCACAGCATCATCCGTATCACCGATGATCGGGTCGTTGGACCTGATTATCTGTTCCATCATGACCCCGGACCCTGAATCCACAGATGCGGCACCGATGGTGATCTCGTATCCGTATGCGACGGGTGTTCCGGTGTCATCTTCCATAACATCGACACCTGATATCGTCGCTGCGGTCGGAGCATTTGCATCGACGGTTGGCATGACCTGTGTCGCACCCTGACTGTCGATCAACCGATCTCCCTGTATGTTCCTCATGATCATGGAGGTGGCGACCTCCTGCTGGGCGATAGTGCCCGTTTCCTGAGCCTGTTGGTTCAGCTGGCTTGCTGTGGTGATCAACAGGGCTGCAGCTATTGCTGCAACTAGGACCATTGCAATGAACAATATCATGGTTCCTATTCCCATTTCACCCTTTTTATCCGCTCTAAAACGGATTTTTTTCAACCTTGCGGTTCTCATTTTCTCACCTAAGTACATCAGCTACGCTATTCTCTGGTATTTGCCTCCGAATTGATCGCTCATTTACCACCCACCCGGGAAAAGACCGGGCGGGTGGCCGAACAAGCAAAGCAGGTGTGGAGAGAGTTATTATCTCTCGAGATAACGATGCTCCCCGCTGTTATATAAAGCTTGATTTCTGGGTATCAACTCCTGATTATCTTGGTTGATAATCATACATGTTTGACATATTGTTCAAAAATTGATATATCTGGCTATTTTACGGTATAAATGATATTGTCTGGTATTATCAAAAATATTATCCATGCAAGATGTTCCCCTGATCATGTAGAGATACCAACAGACAAGTTAAATGATGTATGCCATGGTACATGTCCCGTCAAGGTTCTGAGCGAGATAATGGTTCTTTCCAGTACGGAATGAGATGTCTGGCCTTACCATGGAATGGATCCGGATCCCTGTGGCTATCCTGATTATATCACTATCCATTGAGATAATCAAAAGTGGTCCCTTTATAACCCTCGGACCGGCATAGTATCATTACAAGCAGGTGTGGAGTCCTCTTTCTTGAGGTAGCTCCAATTCCGATCGCAGTAGTGAAAACCATATCGAGTTGATCAAAATGGATCCAAAATATCTTTCGCAGCTACTCATGGACGAGTATGTCATGAAGATACTCATGGCATCGTTCAATACTCCGATGTCCACGCAGCAGCTGTCATTGGAATTCGGGATTCCCATAGCGGTTTGCTATAGGAAAGTAAGGGAACTGTTGGCAGCAGACCTGATATCAAAGGAAAAGAAAGTGCTCACCCCGAGAGGGAAATGGGTTCAGCTCTACAGATCAAAGCTCAAGGGAGCTTACGTGTTCCTCGAGAAGAACGAGCTCAGGGTTCGCCTTGAACTGGCAGATATCGAACAACCGGAGATAGATGCCACAGTTGAGGTTCTCCCCGACCATGGGGAGGTGCTTGCTTAATGGAGGAGCAGAGGATATTGCGGATCCTGAATGATAAATATTGTTCCAGGATGCTTGAGCTGTGTTTTAAAACACCTCGTACCGCAAATTTCCTCAGCATGAAACTGAATATTCCCATAGCTGTCTGTTTATCCAGGATAAAGGACCTCGAGAGATCGGGTCTCATGGCAAGAGAGAAGAAGATAAGAAGCTCCCAGGGTAAATGGGTTCAGCTCTATAGGTCCCAGGTAATGAAGATGGAAGACCATCTTGACCTGGGACCTCTGGTCAGGGCTGATAGCGAGCACCAATATGATCGGGGCCGGATCTCTGCGATCTTGAAGGAACAGGAAGTGATCCTGTGATGGATCCCCGTGAGGTCAGCAAGCTCCTTGCAGATGAGTACTCTGTCAAGATACTGACCGCAACTTTCAGGAACCCGAGATCTGCGGGCTATCTGAGTTCAGAGTTCGATATACCCATCGCTGCCTGTTACCGAAGGATCAGGGCACTTGAAAGGGCCGAGCTTCTCAAACCCGTGGACAGGGAATTCACCAAGTTCGGGAAATGGGTGTCGGTCTACAGGTCCAACCTGAGATATGTCAACATTGTTCTGGAAAATGGTCAGATGAGGATGTACATGCAGCTGTCCGATCCCGAAAGACCCGAGCATCAAGGTACATGGGAGATCCTCGAGGAATCGGAGGAATAAGGGGGGTCCGAGATGAGGTCCGGACGTGTTTTTCTTGCAAAGGCCAATTCTCTCGCCTTTACATTGATCATGGTACTTACGTTATTTCTGGTCATGTACCCATCCGATCTATCGACAAGTGCAGAGCCTCTCGAAAGACCAGAGGATGTACGGACGATACAGCTTGTCTTTTCCGGGATAGGAATAAGTGATACACAGATATCCATGGATGGGGAGGGAAGGTTGGACCTGGTATGGGTCGATGTCCGTGACGGCAACGAGGAGATATATTTCTTGAAGACCGAGACCAACGGATGGAAGCTTCATGATGATATGAGATTGACCGTATCCACCGATCGTTCGATAATGCCCACGTTGTGTCCAACCAAGGGATATACGACCACACTGGCCTGGGTAGAAGAAACCATTACGGGTCTTCACACCCTGATGACAACCACCTTGAAGTACGATGGTGGGGACATATTCCTCATAGCTGAACCACGGAGTATCGTATCCGATGTCCATCTTTCAGGATGTCCGGTGCTCAAACCTTCCGACAATGGTAATGCGTATATCATGTGGGCGGAAGGTCTAGTCGATAACAGGTCCTGCGTGAGAATGGCCGAGATCGATCCTCTTTCGAACGATAAACCGACCCCGCAGGTGGTCTTTCCAAACCTGGGCTCTATCAATTACATAGACTTCGAACCGCTTTCGGGATCGGATTTCATTGCATCCTGGAATGGTCAATACATACCCGATGGGTCCACTGATGTGAACTACGGGATCTTCTTCACCCGTTTCACGCTGGGTGGAGAAGTACATGTTCAGCCAGTGAGAAAATCCATCACAAGTTCAGATACAAGGCCCGACATTGATCATTTCGATGGGGCCATCTCGATCGTGTTCTCCACAAGGAGATATGCCTATCAGGATGTACTTTTTACCAGTTTCGATATGAACGGTTCGGACATCATCGATGATACTCCTATTTCCGATCTCATTTCGAACAATATTGACCCCTCTCTATCCATCGGTCAGGATGGGACCTATTCTGTTATATGGTCCAGAGGATCGAACGTATCATGGACAATGGTCTGTCTGGGCCTTGATCCAACAGCGTTACAGAGCGGTTCAATTATCCCCGAGATCCTTGCAGAGAATACGGTGTCCCCTGGTCATCCTCCATCCCAG
>JAYEPK010000201.1:0-4672 GCA_034723935.1 Thermoplasmatota archaeon | reverse complement strand
AATTCGCTCCCCGAGTTGTACAATACCAGATCGAAGTACTCGATCCAGGGGTTCGAGAACATCTTTGTTCCAAGCAGATCAATATTGACATCGATCGTGTAGTTCTTCCCGTATGACAGATAGTAGGTATCGTCAGGACCCGTCATAACATCTCTTACGGAGGTTTCTGAAATGGAAAAGAGAACCTCTCTGAGATCAATATCCAGGCCGATATCAATGGTACATCCATCCGGGAAGGTTGTATCCATGAATGAGGTTCCCGTGACAATGAAATGAGCGAGCGTCGCTTCGGGATAAAGACCCGCAGGATAATTGATGATAAGATATGCGAATGCAGAGGAATTCATTGGAATGGATATACCGGACGTTTCCCACCGGATCCAACCAGGGAAAGATGCGTCTTTGTGACCGAGATGGATATCGTTGAAGACGTTTCCGGTATTCTTGATCAATACGGGGATCCTTCTGAACTGATCAAAAGAGACAGGTAACAGCAGTGGTTGTGGAGCTTCGAAGTTCATTTCAAAGGAGAAGAACGGTTCGATCCTCAGCGTAACGTTGGCGCATGCATAAGATGAGTTCAGGATCTTTTCGTTCCGGGATCTGACACCGATCCTGGACGGATGTGGATCGAACATACCGTTTTCATCTGGATATGGTGTTGATGGATCGTGATCCGCATTCATGTCAATCGGAACTTTACCGCAGATGCAGTATATCCGTGTCTCGTTTGGTTCAAGGTCCTCCGGTTCCTGCTCAACGTACATCCATTCAAACGGAGGTTCTATAAAGCAGGGATCCAGCCAATTGCCTTCGTTCCTTACCTCGACAGTGTAATTGATCCGATCTCCGGGACCTGCAAAGAGATCGGGATCGCTGCAATCGATGGAGAAGTTCATGACCAATGGGACATGGATATCATACTGCGCTTCATCCAGAATTTGATCTGACGGCCCAAGCACAGCTCCGATCCTTATGAAATATTCGAGTGATATGGAACTCGGAAGGCAGGATCTACCAATATGGATCATTACCGTTACGGAACATGTCTCATCAGGATGCAATCCTCCGTTTCGGTAAATACTGGGATCGTCTATCATAACTGTCCAGTTCTCGGGTTTGGCTGTTACATTCAACTCAACATCATTGGCCATGTCATTTCCGGTATTTGTGTAATTGATCTTGAAGGAGGTCCATCTACCCGGGTATGCGGTGATCTCCCCTTCCATCTTCTCCAGTTTGGCTCCATATATTGTATCCGCGAACAATGAACAGGAATCACTTGTGAAGTTCTCACCGCTTGTGAGGGATCTTGCTGTGATCCTCAGGTTGGCAGATGCGAACTTGGGAGCATCTCTTGGAACATAAAGGGTTGTATGTATCTCGTATTCGTGGAATGGTTCTATGTTGTGTAATGTCGTATCATACACCATCACGACCGCATTCCAACCTTTTTCAATGAGCTTATCATCAAGCTCAGCCGTTATCGTGTAAGAATCAGGGCAGTTTCCGGTATTGTCGAGAATGAATCTGATATTGTTTTTTTCACCGGGTTTTACCATGACCTGTTCATACTCCGGCTCGATCTGACAATGTGGGTCCTTTTCAACGGTGAACTTTAATTCATATATATTGTTCGTTGGATATATGTAGCCATCCTCGATGAGAGTGGAATTAATGGATAGCTTGATGATGTAGAAATGATGGTGGTCCAGGCTCATCATCAGAGAAGGATCTTTGGGAGTTTGAATGAGCAGATTAACTGATATGTTCTCAAAAGGGTAGTAGATGTTAGCTTCGGTAGGTGAAATAGTATTCCATCCTTCCGGTTTCTCAAGAATAGAAAGTTTCAGTCTGTCAATGTTGGGACATGGATTTACGATGAGAAATGGAAGAAAGAACGTATCACCTACGCTGACCTCCCATATCATCTCATCAAGTCTTTGCATGGTGTCCTCCCACAACAGGAGAGGATTTGAGATGGAACAGCTGACTTGAAAAGGGTCTCCTGTCATTATATTGTCATATGGGTCATCATCATCTATCACAAGTTCAGCCGTCAAATTGTAGAACACATCTTCCCAATCAGAACCTGATGGCGGGTATGCAGGAGCCTGCCAGGTGAACTCCACGAATGCCGGATTGTATCTGGTCGAGTTGTTGCCGATGTACTGATCAAGAGCAAGGGAGATGACAGGTTTGGACATCCTATCAATGATCCCATGTCCGTTGTCCACGGATATGTTGATGATCATCTCATCTTGCATCGTTACGGGGAAGTTACTTTCGTAGGGATCATCGTCGTGCCCAAAATAAACCCGAATGTTCAAATCCGTCCTTGGATAGGTATTGTTGTCTTTGAATTGATGCAGGACCCGGATCGAATCAATTCCGACATCCATACACCGATCCCTCGTGGGTGTGTTCTCTTCCATACTGTTCCCGCTATCTGGGAATGCAGGAATGAATGCGAGTATCAAGAACAAGAATACAAGCATTCCAAAAGATATATTTCGTGGATCATGTGCCATCCTCATCAGCCTCTCAGATTTCCAATCGTTCACGAAAGGTTATAATTCTTTCCTGTCCTTGTGCTGATCGTTCCCATTTTTCCAGAGACCGGACCCAAAGGTGAGCGAACTGAACAAGATAAATGATATAATGCTGGTTCCGATAGAAGAGAAGGAACTTGCAGGGATCATAAATGGAGAGTCCATCTCGATCGATGGGTTCCCATTTGAAGATGGAGCCCTATCCAGAGAGCTAAGGGAATCCGCTCCCCTGATCTACAACGAGCTCGTCCACGGGGAGCAAAAAGGGCCTGTCGGCGCATGGGCGGTGCTGGAAAGATCGACCGGAACAGTGATCGGAGACGTTGGGTTCGTTCCCTCGGCAAATGAAGAAAATACCCTGAAACTGGGATATTCGATCGTTCCATCAATGAGGAACAGAGGATATGGAACTCTGGCTGTGGGTTCACTTCTGGAAGAGGTGAAAGGAAAATGGAATATCATTGCCGAGGTCAACACATCGAACACGGCTTCGAAGAAGATACTTGCAGCTAATGGATTCTTTCATGTGAGCAGTGAACATGACATGGAGATCTGGCAATACGGGGTGATACCATGAAGAGATGCGAATGGTGCGAGGGGAACGAACTCTACGAGAGATACCACGATGAGGAATGGGGAGCACCGGTACATGATGACAGATCTCATTTTGAATTCCTTGTTCTGGAATCAGCCCAGGCGGGACTAAGCTGGCTCACTATACTGAAGAGAAGGGAAGGGTACAGGAAAGTTTTCGATGACTTCGATCCGGAAAAGGTTGCAGGATACGACCGGGAGAAGATAGAAGCTCTTGTGAAAGACCCGGCCATCATCCGGAACAGGATGAAGATAGAATCTGCGGTGAACAATGCAGGAAGATTTCTCGAGATAAGGAAAGAATTCGGCTCCTTCGATAATTATATCTGGTCGTTCGTAAACGGAAAGCCTCTTGTGAACAAGTGGAAGACCCTGGAAGAGATCCCGACAAGGACCGAACTATCGGACAAGGTTAGCAAGGATTTGAAAAGAAAAGGGTTTAAGTTCATAGGCTCGACCATAATATACGCTCACCTTCAGGCAACGGGGATCATCAACGATCATATCGTTTCCTGTTTCAGACATGATGAACTGAAATAGGGTTCTATCCTTTCCTGAAGGAGATCAGGAAATTGATGTGGATACAATTTCAAAGGGGTGGCGGGGTGCCCCCCCATTTGAGGTCCCCGCCGGGACGGAGGGTTTTTTCCTCGGGAAGGATGCTATCTCTATCAGGAACTCTCTGAAACCGCTCTGTTCCGTCCTGAGCAGATAGTTCATATGCTGAGTATATAAGCACATCTGTACCGGATTTTTCACCCATATATAGGTTGTTCGCTGTGTGAGGAAAATTGCCAGAGCATTCAAGATCTCTTTACAAATATGATAATGGCCATCATGCCAACGGTTCCGATGATACCGGCGATCATGGTAAGCCCACATATACTGCCAGCTTCCTCGATCGTTTCTATGGCATCTATGGTGAGGTCATATGTTATCGTGACCTCGGCGGTCTGGTTGAGGTCGGGGTTGAAGACCATGACGACATATCTCTTATCGACATCATATTTCCTGTCAAAGGTCTGGCTTGTGACCCCTTCATAGGTATCCTCGGGTGTGACATGTTCCTCAACATCCTCAAGGTCCCAATTCTCCCAGTTTTCCACATCATCAAGGGTCGTGATGTAGAGGTTCACGGGAACATCGCTTGTCAGGATAATTTCAATTGTACCTGCTCCTCCGAGGTCGAAAAGGGGCCATCCGTTCAATCCAAGAGGATCGATCGTCTTTGTTTCCGTGAAAGTCTGAGCAGATCCGAACGGGACGAACAGCATCATCAGCGCAAGCAAGGGAATTGCAAAGAGGTATCTAATTTTCATTTGTTGTTCACCTACATGTTACACGCCCGACAGAACAATGTACTGTATATAATTTTTTTTCATCCTGCATGGGATCCATTTTCAAGATATCATTCGAAACGCTCCGAAGGTATTTCCTTCCAGTCAGGACCGGGCCATCTCACCTCTACCCGGAACTCATCCACCCCATCATCGAAGTGGAACCTGTAGGATGGTTGAAACGATAAT
>JAYEPK010000200.1:0-4700 GCA_034723935.1 Thermoplasmatota archaeon | reverse complement strand
CGGAGGAGGATGGACGGCAAAGGACATCTTCATGGACAGTGCAAGGGCACACGAGATAAGGATAGGGGACATCCATCCAAACGATGGGAACGAAATTGTATTAGTTGGATACTCCCAAAACGTCACTATAATATCGCTCAGGGAACAGACCGCAGCGGTGCCTCCCTCCCTCTCCGGTGAAAGTTCAGTGACCCTCCGATCCGAAGGGGAGGCCTCACTGGAAATGGAAGTAACCTCCGACATCGATGTCAGCTTCTCGGTTGACGTAGTTGACGGGGTCGAGATCGAACTCAGCTCCGAGACGATGTTCCTCTCTGGTGTGCTCTACGTGAGCCTGAAAGCGGATGTGATCACAGAAGATTCCAACACCACATTCAATATTTACCTTGACTACGCCGGAGGATCGATGTCCTATCCGGTATCACTTGATCTTGAAGGCGATGATTCTGCCCCGACAGTCTCTGAAATACGGAAGAGAGATGGCACCGCACTGTCAGGTGGCGATGAGGTTAGCTGGAACGACACCATCGAAATATCCTTCAACGAACCCATCACGGAAGCATCGTTCGAGGCAGCCAGGAGCGGAGAGCTCCTGAAGGTGGAATGGGGTGGTGCGATCATGGACGTCCTGTTCGACATAACAGCTGATGGAAAGACCATCTCGATGGATCTCAACGAGCAGGTGCTCATCGGCGATATCACCGTAACGATCTCCGGTCTGAAGGACCAGGCGGGAAACGAGATGGAGACCCTTTCTGTTGAGCTGTCCGTCACTGCACCCGAAGAAGATGGAAAGGACAACGGTCTTATCATAATCGCCTTGATCAGCGCAGGACTTATCCTGGTACTCGTTTTCGGAGCTGTCATCTTCCTGATGAACAAAGGTGGAGAGGAAACGGACATGCCGAAGGAACCAAAGTTGATTTGAGCAATGAGAACATACCAGCGAGCATGGACCATCAAAAGGCCCAGGTGCTCGCAAAACTGGACGAAGCGTTATCGCAGAACCTCGTTGACGAGGATGTGGCACCTCTCCTTGTTTCCATCAACAACATCGAAGAGCTTGTGACAACTTCTTCATGTTCCGGACGGGTCCAGGTCATATCCCTGCCCGGACCGGGTGACAAGAGAAGGTCGAAGGTCCTTGGCAAATGGCACAGACCCGTATCCGATCGAGAGGTCATGGACTCCATCTCCTCATGGGACGGTGAAGGGGAGCTCCATTTTCTGGTGCAGCCTCTCCTGATCCATATACGATGTCGGGACCTTGTATCCGCTGTGAAGCTCAGGAACCTTGGGCACGGAATGGGGCTCAAGTTCTCTACGATAAGATCTCTGAAGCTTGATAAAAGAGGTGACCCTCTCCGGTGGGGAACGGTCGTTGAGCTTCTCGGAACCGAAAGGATCGAGGTTCCCGTGGACGGGATCATCGGAGGTGTGCTCGAGACCTGTATCCCGGAGTGGGTCAAAAAAGGGAACTCTCTACTTCGGAGGACAAAAGGGCATATTCCGGTACTGAAGCAGGAGTTGGATGATAACGGACTCTAAGAGCTGCCTGGATATTTCAACCATCCCTGCGTAAAAGATTAAAACCCCCTACGTTTATCCCCCCGAAAGGGTGGATATCATGGCGATCATGAACAAGGCAGGGGTTTTTCTCTACAATCTGGGACTTCTTTTGACACTGGGGATACTTTTCCTCTGCTTCAAGAACTACAATATCGAGAATCCAAGCGACACTCTGGACTACACCAACAGCATGAAGATGATGATCTTCGTCATGCTGGGTATCTACTATGCTTTTGCCCTGGGACTCATGCTAGCCTCTTTCTTCTCCAGGGCAAGGAAGAAGGGGTTCATCTTCTCGGTCCTTGCGATCTGGTTCCTGGTAATGATCATAGGAAGCGTTCTGTTCGCATTCCTCCCCGATATCATCAGTTCGGAATATACATATCCGGGGATCAGGTTCTTCATAATTCCCGTATCGATCGGGATCGCATTCATACCTGCATTCCTGCTGATGCTTCTCATGTTCCCGGGAAGTGTGGACAGGAAATACCTTGTAAAAGAGGTGGCGAAGAAACTGAAGGCTGCAGAGAAAAGATCGAAGCAGTTCTGCCCGAAATGCAAGTATCCCACCGAGAAGGAATGGAAACACTGTCCAAGGTGCGGAGCACACTTCTCGGATTGATAATGGTGTTCCTTTCAACCTTTGCAGAAGCTATTAATGAAACATTCGATCATGAAAAAATTGACAGGGTTCTCTACATTGATAGAAAGATGGCGCTCCCCGCAGGAAGCGCCCGAATGTTTTTTGATCGTTTCTCAGATAATACCAGCTTTCTTTCCGCCCTCTTCAAAGGCCCTAAGCGCCTCGTCCAGCATCTCCTGTGTCAGGCCTGCGTTCACCTGCACCCTTACCCTTGCTTTGTCCCTTGCGACCATCGGGAACACAATGGGCAGGGCAAAGACACCGGCGTTGTAGAGCTCCTGTGACAGCTTCTTTGCCTTGTGGGACTCACCGCACATAACGGGGATTATCGGAGTCTCGGTCCTCCCGGTATCGAATCCCATGGACTGGATCCTCTTCTTGAAGTAATTTGTATTCTCCCAGAGTCTCTCCCAGTGCTGGGGCTCCTCGTCAAGGACCTGGATTGCTGCAAGCTGTGCACCGGCAACGGCAGGCGGATGGGATCCTGACAGGAGCCATGTTCTGGATTTATTGTAGGCAAAGTTGATCAGATCCAGGGATCCCGCTACGAGACCCCCAATCACTCCGAAGGCTTTGGAGAAGGTTCCCATCTCGACATCCAATTTATCTTGGACGTGGTAATGGACCCCTATTCCTGCGCCCTTCTCACCCAGGACACCTTCTCCGTGGGCATCGTCCACATAGGACATTGCACCATACTCAACACAGAGTTTCACGATCTGATCCACAGGAGCGGTATCTCCATCCATGGAGAATACACCATCGGTGATAACAAGGACCCTTCTTTTATCCTGTGACCTCCTTAGAGCATCCTCGAGACCTCCCATGTCGTTGTGGGGATAGACGCCTCTTTCGGCCTTTGAAAGTCTGACACCATCGATTATGGAACCGTGGTTCAGCTCGTCCGATATGATCATGTCATCCTTTCCCGGTGCAAGCTGGGGGATCAATCCCGCATTGGCGGCAAAGCCGGTCTGGTAGACCAGGGCTGATTCCCTCTTCTTGAACTTCGCCAGCGCCTCTTCGACCTTGAAATGTATGTCCATGGAGCCCGCGATGGCCCTGACGGAACCTGATCCGGCACCGTTCCTGTCCGTCCATTCCTTTGCTGCAGCGATCAGCCTCGGGTGATTGGAAAGGCTCAGGTAATTGTTGGAACAGAGCATGATAAGCTCCTTTCCATCGACCTTGCACCTGGGGGACGAAGGGCCCTGGAGCTCCCTGAGCTGCCAGTTGAAACCGTTCTTTACCAGTTCGTCATATTCTTGCTTTAGAAAGCCTGTCGGATCTCTTGCCATGATTAATCCTCCAATATTATTCGAGATGCAGGCGGTATATGAAATGGTTATTTAATAGGTTTGTGAAACCGTGTATGATAAAGACAGCTCCTGCAGGTAGCGGGAAAACATTAAAGAACATCCCACGATGTTATGTTTTACCCTTTCAGGGTCATTGAGATCGAGGTGGCACATGGTTAAGTACGTGAAACCAAGGAGCAAGGGCGGAGGGCCCGACATTTCCAGGATCATCAAACAATTCCATCATATCGATGTTGGAACGGTGATGAAGTCAAAGATGTGGGACATGTCGTTCGTCACACCGGATACCCCGGTAGAGGAGGTCATCGGCATTCTCTCTTCTAGGAAACATATCTGGGTGGTCGAGTCCATCAAGACCATGAGGTTGAGAGGGCTCATCACCGAGAGGGACCTGGTCGATGTCATAGCTCCAAGGAAGATAGATCCTTATCAGCTCACGATCAGCGGGCACCATTTTCGCTCCCTTCTCTTCGGCGGTGTGGAGGTCGCCGAGGATATGATGAGCACGGACCTTGTAACGATCGTACCAACTCAGACCATGGGCAAGGCTCTCCTCAAAATGAAGAGACACCACCTCAAGAGGCTCCCGGTTACCACCAAGGGAAAGATAGTAGGTGAGCTGACCATGAAGTCCATCATTCTCCAGTTCAAGAAGGTGCTGAGATGGACACAGATCCTCGAGGAACAGAAACCATCAAAAGAGGGAACTCCAAAGAAGAAGAAATGATCTCCAGCTGAAATATTCCGTATTTTCCCAGGTTAGCTATTTCATCTTGCAATATGACAACACATTTTCACATGATCTCGAAAAGCCTTAATAATCGATATCTCAGTACTATATATGACGGGTCAGGTGAATTTGTTGTTTTATCAACGCACTCAATCCTCTCTTATCTGACCCGTCTCATCTTTTTCTGTTGACCTGCAATACCACATGGTATTCCTCAACATGTCATGGGAGAGATCCATAGAACAGGTCAAAATGTTGTTCCAATCTCTTTTAAATGTACGGCTCCCATGATACCCCATCAGATATCAGGAGGAATCCAATGATCAAAGGAAGATTGACCTCTCTCATAATAATGGCCTGCCTCATCATGACCGCAGGCTTGATCGCAGTTGCAGCATCCGGAGCGGAAGAGAAAGAACAGCGAATAACGGCCCATATT
>JAYEPK010000199.1:0-4717 GCA_034723935.1 Thermoplasmatota archaeon | reverse complement strand
GTTTCCGTGCCTGGATTCTCGATTACAAGCGTATACCAGTCATCATCCGGTATTGTGAAAGTGAAACTGGTATCCGTCAAATCCAATTTTTCATAGACTGCAAGAGAAAAATCTGGAGTGCCCATAAAGGGAACATCATCATTTTTCATAATGTAGACATTCACAGGTCCATCACTGGAGACTTTGATATCCACACCTTCTCCTTTATCAGCCATTATCAATGATGCGGATTCATATCCACCCGCTAGGATAGTGGTATTTTTCACCTCTATCATAGGGTCCGCTGCGGACGCGTTCGGTACAAGAAGTACCATCAAAGCCATTATTGCCACTATCGAAACTATCTTCTTCATCATATTGGAAACACCTCCCAATTTCTGGTCTCCCCACTCCCTTGAGAGATGTTCAATATTATAATAATTCCTATTATTCGATTATCCGGTTAAATATCATCAAGATCAGAGGGTTTTTTCCTCATCCTCTGCAAAGGAACTCATCAGTTCCTCTCTGAGAGCCTCGGCTTCCTCCTTGGCACTCTTGATCCCTTTCTTTTCAAAGAATGTTGAAATGACCTTCATGTCCCGCTTGAGGAGCTCCTTTGCCATGGGATGCTCTTTATGAACGCTCTGTCCGACATCGATGAAGACGAGCTCCCCCGTATACAAGATATTGTATTCCGAGAGATCGGCATGGACAAGCTCACAGTCCATGAATATCCTCTTCACGAACTCCAGTGTGCTCCTCCACATCTCCTCCCACTCATCAAGTTCCGCATCCAGGAACTTGATCTGGGGAGCAGGTTTACCTTCATACTGGACATAATCCATGATCAGGATATTCCTGAAAAGGGCACGGGGTTCCGGCACTGAGAGACCCGCTTCGTGCATGGTCTCGAGATTGACGTATTCCTTTCTGGCCCATGTATAGATTATACCTCTCTTGGACCTGTCTATCTTCTGGAACCTTCTGTCTCCATCGATATACTGGAGAAAGTTCCCGAAGGTCGATGTGGATGTTCTGAATATCTTGACAGCAGCGAGTCCCTCGTCGGTGTTGGCCTTGTAGACATTGGCCTCCTTGCCAGTTGACACCGGACACTCGACAGTGGTTATCCTGCCCCTTCTCATCAACCTGTAGATATTGTCCAGGTTCTGCTGGTCGAATACCTCATCGTAGGTCTTGAACCTCTCAGCATCGATGATAAGGGTCTCTCTCTTGATCCGCTTGTCGAACTTCTCGTTCACAATGTCAAAGACATCCTTCTTGGCCACGCTAGCACAGAAGGTGAATGGCTAGAAATAGATTTGCCATCAGAATATCTTGCACTTAAAGCAAGCTTCGAGCACAGTCTGGGAGAGGAAGACGGAAGAAAGAACGGTTTTGACCATGTATAAGTGATACAGGGAGCCCGATCAGATAAGTGATTCCAGATGCTTGGGAACAAGACCACGCCTGACGAGGTTCTGTGCCTGGATCCGTGTATACCGGTAGAGTACATCACATTTCTCATCCTGGAAATCCCAGGGACAGAGAATAACAAGGTCCCCCTCCCTCATCCACATCCTCTTCTTCAACTTGCCCCGGATCCTTCCCAATCTCATTTTACCATCCTGGCAGAAAATCCTCAGATGACCGCCGCCCAGGGCCTCGTCGACAACGCCAAAAATCTCCCTCTTCTTCTTGTTGGGGAGCTTGACCCTGACATACTCACCAGCCCCATCCCTGTTGCCTCGATTATAAGCCAATATATCACCTGTATTACCAGTTTGGACGGCAACCAATACAAGAGGAGTTATAAATGGTTTTTCAGATGAATCTTGACCATACCAACGTGACCATTCAAATATCCCTTCCGCAATGCACCCGATGTGATGTCCATGGAACCCATCAAAGCAAATCCTCTTTCCCTTGAGATCGAATATGCGATAAGGGATGTAATAATACCGGCCATGGAGCTCGAGAAGAAGGGCCACAGAATACTGAAACTGAACATCGGAGACCCCAACAAATATGATTTCGACACACCACAGTTCATAAAGGATTCCGTTAAAGAGGCCATCGACCTGGGGCTCAACGGATATGCACCCTCCAGCGGGCTCCCACAGCTGGTCGAGGCAATAAGAACAGATGAGAGGTCAAAGGGAAACAGCATAGAGGAGAAGGACATCATCGTGACCCACGGCGTCACCGAAGCACTCCAGCTGATCTTCTACGCTTCCCTGTCCCCGGGAGACGAGGTCCTGGTCCCCGGACCATCATACCCACCATACATCACATACGTCAACATGGTCGGGGCAAAGGCTGTACCTTACAGGACGATCGAGGAAGATGGATGGATCCCGGATGTCGAGGATATAAGGTCAAAGATGGGGCCAAGGACAAAGGCGGTCTCGATCATCAACCCCAACAATCCGACAGGAGCACTGTACAACGAGAAGATCATCAAGGACATAGGAGATGTCGTGGGAGAACACGGGAAATCCTTTCTCATTTCGGACGAGATCTACGATCTGATGACGTTCGAGGAGGAAACCCCTTCGACCGCCAATACCAACAAGGATCTTCCGGTCATTACCATGAATGGGATATCCAAGATTTATCTGGCACCCGGATGGAGGGTCGGTTACATGTCAATAAGGGACCCACATGATCAGCTTGTCCAGATCCGGGACGGTATAGAAAGACAATCCAGGGCAAGACTGTGCGCGAACTCCATCTGCGAGTACGGATTCTACAAGGCCCTTACCGGAAACAGGAGCCATGTAAATGGCACCATGTCCAAGCTGAGAAAAAGAAGAGATATCGCATATAAGAGACTCAACGAGATAGAGGGGACCTCGACCCAGAGACCTGGGGGTGCGTTTTACATGTTCCCGAAGATCGACTGCATCAAGGAGGGACCGTGGAAAAGCGACAGGGAATTCTCGCTCGACCTTCTGAAAGAGGAAAAGGTGCTCACGGTCTTCGGAAGCGGTTTCGGAAAGGAATACGGATCGGACCATTTCCGAATAGTCATTCTACCCCGGGAAGAGGTGCTCAACGAGGCTTTCGATGGGATTGAAAGGCTTATCAGAAAACGCTTGTTATGACCTTGAAAAGTTATCAATTCGAATAAGGCAACTTTGCTTACCATATCACTGCATACGGCCTATTCTCTCTCAAACCATCATTGAACACTTACATGTTAGGGTTAAACTGTATATGCGATTATGATGCACATCCGCACAATTGTTTGGTTGCCCCGGGGGTTTCAAGATGTCCAGAAGTATTATTGCCGTTGTACTTACGTTCCTTTTGCTGTTTGGTGCATGGCTTCTGTTAGTTTCGAACATTCATTATCAGGAGCTCATCGCAGGAGGATTGATCGCACTCGCACTTGCGGTATTCCTGTCCGGAATGCTCCCGGCTGCGGGAAGAGGGAACACGGTAAAACGTATCCTTATGTTCCCCGTCCTTTTTTTGATCCTTCTGAAAGAGATGATACTGGCAAATTTCGATGTTGCATACAGGGTCCTTCATCCGAAGATGCCGATCAGACCGGGAATAGTGAAGGTCGAACCAGGCATACATTCAGACATGGGCAAGCTGGTCCTTGCAAATTCGATCACACTCACACCCGGAACGCTTTCCATGGATTACATTGATAATTCCCTTTACATACACTGGATATATGTAAAAGATGACGACATCGAAGCATCAATGAGACCACTGGACAAAGCGGTAAAAGGGGTGTTCCCGTGATCGTTCCGGCATGGTTCCTCTGGGTGACGTTCGGTCTTGCGGGAGGTGCACTTGTTTTCGCCCTTATCAGGGCATTCATAGGGCCGACCACACCGGACCGGTTGGCAGCGGTGGACAACATGACCACCATCATCACTTCGGCGATACTCCTTTCTGCTCTGGTCTTCGGATCCGGCATCTACATCGATGTTGGACTCGTGTATGCCATCCTGTCATTCATCGGAGTTATTGTATTCGCAAGATATCTGGAGGGAGGACCGTGATAGGCATCAATGTGATCATAGGCATGGTCCTTGTGATCATAGGTTTTGCTTTTCAGATCCTCGGCTCCCTTGGACTGATAAGGCTTCCCGATGTCTACAACAGGCTCCAGGCAGCAACCAAATCCATCACAATGGGAGCGATATCGATCTCGGTTGGAGTGGGGCTGATGGACCCTTCCCTTCTACTGAAATCCATACTGGTGGCGGTCTTCCTTCTTATCACCAACCCCATCTCATCACATTCGATAGCAAGAGCGGCCTATCACATCAAGGTCCCTCTATGGAAAGGATCGGTGGTAGACAGTTATGGACCCGATATCAGGAAACTTGAAAAGAAGGAGGGGAGCCAATGAACGAGGGACTGTTCCTGTACCTTTCCGCACTTTCATTCCTGCTCATGCTAATACTTGCGGTCATCGCCATGAGGTCAAAGGACCTCATCAAGTCTGCGATACTGCTTGCAGGCGTCTCACTCATCGCCTCATTCGTATTCGTTCTGCTCAGGGCTCCGGACGTTGCAATGGCGGAGGCTTCCATAGGTTCGGCCCTCACCGGGATGATCATTGTCATGGCCATCAGAAAGACAAGAAGGTTCGAGGAACCAGAAAAGGGAGGTGATGAAAAATGATGGAACGGTCCACCATTCAAAGGTCCATCCCTGCCATCCTCATCGCACTGCTTTTCGCTGGAACGGTGTTCCTGGGATTCATGGC